>NZ_JABWQQ010000034.1:0-42884 GCF_014268555.1 Pseudomonas sp. SWRI111
TCGCGAAAGCGTCGTGTCAGCTAACACTTCAATGACTGACAGATTGCCTTCGCGGGCAAGCCCGCTCCCACAGTGGTCGAGTCGAACCGATTTTCGTGTACGACATAGAAACCCTGTGGGAGCGGGCTTGCCCGCGAAGAGGCCGGCACAGTCAACATCAATCTTGCTGAAGTCAGGCCAGTTCCAGCGCGGGCGCAGGCTCGACCGCCGCAACTGCAAACCGATCCGCCAGAAACGGTGTGATGTCCAGCGGTAGCGGCTCGTCATTCACCAACTTGTCCAACAACACACCGGTAATCGCCGAAGTCAGAATGCCGGTGCGAAAGTGCCCGCAAGCATTCAGATAACCCTCCACCCCGCGCATCGGGCCGAGGATCGGCAATTCATCCGGCGAGCCCGGGCGCAGCCCTGCCCAGGTGCGTTTCAGGTTGACGTCGGCAAGCTCCGGCAAGCAGCGCACCGCGCCCTGCACCAGCCCGGCGATTTCCGGGTAGGTGGTGGTGACGTCGAAGCCTTTGTCCTCGGTGGTGCTGCCGATGAGAATTTCGCCGTTGTCCTTCTGCGCGACGTAGCAGTCGCTGGTGGTCAGGCAGCCGTTGAGGATTTTCGGCATGCGCTCGGTCAGTAGAATCTGCCCTTTCACCGGTTTCACCGGAATGCGAATCCCCGTGGCCCACTCGCTCAAATCTGCCGCCCAGGCGCCGGCGGCGTTAATCAGGGTCTTGCAGTGAAACACCCCCGCCTCGGCCGTTTGCACGCCAGTGACGCGTGTGCCGTGATGCAGCACGCCGGTGACGTTGGTGTTGACGAAAATGTCGACGCCGTTCTGCCGCGCGCCTTCCATGTAGGCGTCGGCCAGACGAAACGGGCTGACCTGATGATCGCAAAGAAACTCCAGCGCTCCGCGTGCTTCATGGCTGACGCTCGGTTCCGCCTCGCGCAGCGCAGCCTGATCAAGCCAGCGCACCTGGTCGGCCAGATGCGGAATGCAGCCGACGATGTGCTCGGCATAGAGCCGGTCTTCATCGTCATAAATCACGAACTTCAGCCCGGTCTTTTCAAACTTGAAGTCCATGCCGTGGTTGTCTTTCAATTCGCGGTGCAGCGCCGGGTACAGCGCGTTGGACTGCAAGGCAAAGTCGAAAAACGATTCCGGCAGGATGTGCGGCGTGCTGGCGTCCACCGCCACCGCCGCGCCCTGGGTTTCTCGCTTGCGGTTGGCCGACATCATGCGGAAAAAAATCACTCCGCAGCCGAGGCCGACCGACTCGCCAATCGCCCACAAACCGCCGGCCGAAGCGCGGGTCGCATTGCCGGGGCGCTTGGCGTCGATCAATGCAACCTTGAGGTCTTTGCGCTTCGATAACTGGTAGGCGCAGGACGCGCCGATCACGCCGCCGCCGGCAATGACCACATCGTAGAACTTACTCATGGGCAGCGGCCTCCGTGCCGAGGGACTGGAACGCGGAAAAAGGCACCGGATCAATCGGAAAGCGCGGGCGCAGCCAGCCGACATCCTGGCGGCCTGTGGCCTGGCGCAGACGGTCAGTGCAATAGCCGACGCACATCCGCCCCTGACAATCGCCCATGCTCACGCGGGTGCGCATTTTCAGGCTGGCGATGTCTTGCACGCCCTGCTCCAGCGCCCGATCGATGTCGGCGCGGGTCGCGTGTTCGCAGCGGCAAATCACCGTGTCGGCCGCCGGCAAAGCCGTCTGGCCGGCGCCGCGTTCGGTGTAGCGATCCACCGCAGCACGGAAACGCACGATGGCTTTAAGTTTGCTCAGGTAACGGTCGCGGCGCACGCGGGCCAAGTCTTCTTCGAGCACGCCGCGTTGCAGCAGCATTGAAGTCGCGGCGATCCTGCCGGCCAGCATCGCCGCTTCACCGCCGCGAATCCCGCCCATGTCGCCGGCCAGGTGCACATGGGGCGCATTGCTTTGCTGCCAGATATTCGCATGAGCGCGCAGGTAGCCGTCGTCACTGAAACCGTGGTCGAGGCCCATCTGCTGACTCAGTTGGGTGCGTGGAATGAAGCCGTAACCGACGGCCAGGGTTTGCGCTTCGAAGCGCTCGACCCGCGACAGGTCCGGCTCCCAGGTCGCCGAATACGGGGCGACGCTGACGCTTTTCAGTTCGCCCTCGCCATGGGCTTCCACCACGCCCCAACCATAGTTCATCGGGATACCGTGTAATTTGAGGTACGCGAGCATGCTCAAGCCGTCGAGAAATAATTGCGGCTTGTTCAGCAGCGCCAGGCTTTCACGGGCAATTTTGCCGAAAGCGCAGGCCTCGTAGACACCCGCCACAGACACACCGGATGCATGCAACTGCGTCGCCACCAGCGGCAGCAGCGGCCCGGTGCCGGCGATGACCACCGGCCCTTGCGGTTTGACCACGCCACTTTTGATTTGCAGTTGCAGACCGCCGAGCAGAATGACGCCCGGCAGCGTCCAGCCGGGGAACGGCACACTGCGTTCGTGGCAACCAGCCGCGAGCAGCAACTGCGAGTATTCGATCTGCTGCAATTGCTCCCCGTCGTCCAGCACCACCAGCGCGCGGGTACCTTCAGCGCCTACCACGCGGTGGTTGAGGCGTACGTCGATCAGCGCGGCGTGTTCATGGAATTCGCCATGCAGTTTCCCCAGTACCTCTGAATAGCGCGGCCCCAGATAATCCAGTTGCACGCCGTCACGCAGCGGCCCGCGATAGACCACGCCGCCCAGGCGCGAAGCCTCTTCAAGCAGGGTGCAGCGCACGCCGTGGCGCGCCAGTTCGATGGCCGCCGCCATCCCCGCCGGCCCGCCGCCGACAATCACCGGTGGCAGGCTCATACGACCTCCTGACCGACAACGCGGTTGACCTGGGTTTCAATCTGCATGCCGTCGCGCACCACGGTCTGACAGGCGCGCCGCTTGTGCCGACCGTTGATTTTCACCAGGCAGCACTGGCACACGCCCATGCCGCAATAGGCGCCGCTGATTTGATTGTGGTCGTTGCGTGCGATCTGCCGCACGCCGAGTGACTGGATGACAGTGAGCACGGTTTCGCCGAGGGCGGCGCTGACCGCTTGGCCGTTGATGTGGACAGTCATGTCCGCCTGCACCAAGGGCTGGATATCGAAGGGTCTTTCTAGGCAGTTCATTGCGATGTTCGTCCGTGAAAATTTCAGGAGGAGTATTGCGCCAGCTCCTTGCTGCACTACACCGTGCGCCCCGTTTTTAATGCGTTCCATGGGGCGACTGCGGTACTCCGTCAGCGCAACAGGGTGCGCGTCAAAGCACTGTAGCTCATACCTCAGCAAAGGCCTGGATCATTTACGTTAGGCGATATCGCCAGAGGAAATATTGATCCAGGCCAGTGAAACGGGTGGGAGGTTCAACGATCAGTTGGAGAAAACGAACTGGCCTTTGATCTTCTTCGCGCCGAAAAAACCGAGGTCGGGAAACAACAGGTTTTTCAGCCACGCGACGTAGAAGATCATCGCCAGGGTGATTGCCACGCCGACCACCGTTCCCGTCGGGTCATCGCCGTATCCCTTGAACAGGCGCGGCACCTGGCTGATCGAAAGCACCACGTACACGGTGTAAGCGTGAGCCGCGTTGCGATAAAAACCCCAGGCGAACAGCAACGGCACGCCGCCAGCCAACAGCCCGAGGCCGATGGCGAATCCGGTGCTGATGGTCAGCCCGAGAAGATAGCCGCCCACCAGACCGATCAGCGCCTGAACACAGATCAGCCCCAGAAGGATTTTGATCTTGCCGGCGTGGCGCTCAAGCAGAGCCGGATCGGGGCGTGAGCCGATCAGGTACGCCAGCGCCTTGTCTTTCAGCGCACCGCCGGAGAACGCTTTGAACGTCTCGGTTTTCGAGCGGCCGGCATCGAGCATTTCGCCGACCTGACGTTTGATTTCCTTCTTGTCCAACGTGTTCTTCCTTAATGAATAAATGGGGGTGAAGCCGAGGTGCACTTCGGGTGCGGATTGTCGCTTTGTTGATGCGCCGAAAGCAAAAGGCTCAGGGATGCCTGAGCATTGCGCAGTGACTAAACGCAATTTATCGACCTTGTTTAAATCACAGTCCCAGAAAGCAAAAAGCCGCTTCCACCCGAAAGTGAAAGCGGCAGAGGCATCCTGCCTCAGAGGGATCAGTGCACGAACAGGGCGATCAGGATGATGATCGGGATCGGTACGCCGAGAAAGAACAGCAGTAATGAGCGCATGGGGACTCTCCTTTTAACGGACCGCAGTGGTCGTGGTGTAGGTGTCGACTTCGACGTACTCGACCGCATCGCGACGACGGCCGCCGAAGGTGGCGGCGAGGCTGGCGAAAAACGCACCGGCCAACAGCGCGACGAACATCCACAGCGAGGTGTAGGCAGCGACTTTCGCGGCGGTGTCGGCGGCTTGCTGGGCTTTCAGTTTGGCGTCGGCGATGGCTTTCTGCGTGCTGGCATAAATTTCATCGACACGGCGTTCGGCATCGGCCTGGGTCAGGTTGGTGCGTTGCGATACGAGCTGTGCGAGGTAGGTACGGTCCTCAGGGCTGAGCTGTCCGTTGGCCAAGCTCTGGGCGAAGATGCGGGTCACGGTGCCGCGCGCCGCGTCATCGCTGACGGCAGCCGGACGGTCATCGCGAAACAGGCTGTCGACGAAGTAGCCGTACTGATCGCTGTCAGTGTTGGCGGCGGCAGAACCGGCCGCCTGGCTCATCGCCCCGGCAGCGCCGCCAACTACATTGGCACCGGCCTGCACACCGCCGTTGACGACGCTGCTGACCGAGCCGACCACCAGAACAGCGGTGACCAAAGTGGCTACGCACCAGGCCAGGAAACCGTGCGCGGTGTCGCGAAAGTAGACTTCATCACCGTGCATGTTGGCCCATTTCACCCGCAGCCGACCGGCTATATAGCCGCCCATGCCGGAAGCAATGATCTGCGTTACCGCCAGCCAGACAATCGTCGAAATGCCCAGGCCCTTGGCGCTGACGCCCTCTCCGGCCCACGGTGATACAGCCGAAAAGCCCAGGCCGAAACCGAGCAGCACGAGGATCATCGACAGCGCAGCGGCAGCCGCGGCACCCGCAAAGATCGCGCCCCAGGACACGCCGGACACGCTGCTCGACTCTTCCAAGGCAGGATAATAGCCATCAGGGGATCTATTCATTGTTGTACTGCTCCAGGCATGAAAAATGGTGTTACAACTCGTCATGTGAGCAAGTGCAGTGACCGTGCCAGTTGCAGCGAACAAATAAATACTTGGTTTTCAATAAGTTATAAAAGACGAATTTGGTGAGACGTTGCAAATTGCAACACCCGCTGAATAACAGCGGGTTTTATGCATTGGCTGATTCGATCATTTTCGCTTGTAGCTCTTGCTTCCGCCGGGCGTCAGGCAATACACGCCGCCACGCGGTCCTGTGCAAAACGAGCCGGTACCACAGGCGCAACCATCGTCGCTCTGCAGGAAGTTCTGCGGGCGTACCGACTGGCGTTCGCCGAACATCGCCGCGCAGCTCTTCTTCGAACCGCTGATCGAGCCGTCATTGCACAGGAACAGATCGCCGTCGCAACGGTCAATTCCGCCTTTCTTGCCGGAACAAGGCGTGTTGGCAGACAGAGCGAGACTGCTGCTGAACACCAGCAAAAGCAGAACAATCGGCCTCCAGCCCCGGCTAATCAATATAATCACAGCGCCACTCCTGTTGGACTTTATGGCCAGATGATATCAACCTTTCCGCCATTAGGACGCTTGTCCCGGCGAATGGCAGTTACAACATGAAAGTTAATTTAAAGCGTCACGGCAAATTCTTGGCAAAATGCTGCCATTGCGTTTAACCCGATCAGCAGGCCTGCCTATGACTCGAATCTTGACCATCGAAGACGACGCCGTGACCGCGCGGGAAATCGTTGCCGAACTGAGCAGCCACGGGCTGGACGTCGACTGGGTCGACAATGGCCGCGAAGGCCTCGACCGCGCCGTCAGCGGCAACTACGACTTGATCACCCTGGACCGCATGTTGCCCGAGCTGGACGGCTTGGCCATCGTCACCACTTTGCGCACCATGGGCGTAGCGACGCCGATTCTGATGATCAGTGCGCTGTCCGATGTTGATGAGCGCGTGCGTGGTTTGCGCGCCGGTGGCGATGACTACTTGACCAAACCGTTTGCCACCGACGAAATGGCCGCACGGGTTGAGGTGTTGCTGCGTCGGCAAAACAGCGTTGCCACCCAGGCCACCACGTTGAAAGTCGCTGACCTGGAACTGGACTTGATCAGCCACGAAGCCCGGCGTGCCGAGCAGGTGCTGACGCTGTTGCCGACCGAGTACAAGCTGCTGGAATTCCTGATGCGCAACAGCGGCCAGATCCTTTCGCGGATGATGATTTTCGAGGAAGTCTGGGGCTACCACTTCGACCCGGGCACCAACCTCATCGACGTGCACATCGGCCGTCTGCGCAAGAAGATCGACGCCGCCGGCCACGTGCCGCTGATCCGCACGGTACGGGGCTCCGGCTATGTCATTGCCGAACCCGTCTGACGGCTGGCGCTCCTCCAGCAGCCGCTTGCTGGCGTTGTACAGTTCGCTGTTCGTGGCGTGGAGCGCGATCCTCATGGGGGTCATGTATTACGAGGTGTCCGGCTACCTCGACAAGCTCGCCAAACACTCGCTGATGCAACGTCAGCATCTGTTTTCGCACTTTCGCGGCGAACAGCTTGAAGACGCCCTCGCCGCGAGCATGACCTTCGACATTCGCGGCATCGACGCCTACGGCCTGTTCGACGCCAACGGCGTGTACCTCGGCGGTGCGCTCCAGCAAATCCCCGAAGGTCTGCCGCTGGACGGCAAGATCCACATGCTCGCCGAGTGCGCCGACTCCGACGACCCGACCCTGCCCAGCGACAGCTGCGATGCCGTGGCCACCCAGACTCGCGACGGTCGCTGGCTGGTGCTGCTGCGCGACAACGGCTCGCTGTTTGCGGTAACACGGATCATTCTGCACGCGTTGCTCTGGGGGGTGTCGCTGACGATTCTGCCGGGGATCGCCGGCTGGCATCTGCTGCGGCGGCGCCCGCTGCAACGGATCCGCGCGATTCAGGACCGTGCCCAGGCCATCGTCGCCGGGGATCTGGCCCAGCGTCTGCCGCTGTCCAATCGCCGCGATGAGCTGGACATGCTCGCCGCCATCGTCAACGCCATGCTGGAACGCATCGAGCGCTTGATGAACGAAGTCAAAGGCGTGTGCGACAACATCGCCCATGACCTGCGCACACCGCTGACCCGCTTGCGCGCGCAGTTGTACCGCATGCAGCAACAGGCCGGCGAAGGCACGCAGGAGGCGGCGCAACTGGATCTGGTGCTGGCTGAAGCGGATACGCTGATGGCGCGCTTTCGCGGTCTGCTGCGGATTTCCGAATTGGAAGATCGTCAGCGCCGCTCAGGTTTTGTCGAACTCGACCCGGTGCAATTACTCGAGGAGTTACACGCGTTTTACCTGCCGCTGGCCGAGGAAGGTGATTTGCGTTTCCAACTGAACATGCCGGAAACGCTGCCGCCCCTCAATGGCGACCGGGCGTTGCTGTTCGAGGCACTGGCGAACCTGTTGAGCAACTCGATCAAGTTCACCCCGCCCGGTGGAACGGTGATGTTACGCGGGGTCAACGCGGGCGGGCGAACGCGCATCGAGGTTCACGATTCAGGCCCGGGGATTCCCGAGGCTGAACGTGAAGCAGTGTTCCAGCGTTTCTATCGCACCGAAGGCGGACAACCCCACAGTGGCTTTGGCCTCGGCCTGTCGATTGTCGCGGCGATTGTCAGCTTGCACGGTTTCAGCCTTGAAGTCGGCAGCAGCGATCTGGGCGGGGCGAAACTGCTGCTCGATTGTCGGCAGAGCTTGATTGAAAACTCCTGATACCCACTTGAAACGCAACCCCTGTAGGAGTGAGCCTGCTCGCGATTGCGTCGGGTCAGCGACAAATGCGCTGAATGACACACCGCTTTCGCGGGCAAGCCCGCTCCCACAAGGGCTGGCGGCGCCGACACCCTTTGCGGCCAGCCACAAAACAGTGTGGGAGCGGGCTTGCTCGCGAAGGCGTCGGGTCAGTCAACATAGGTATCGACTGGGACGACGCTATCGTGAGCAGGCTCACTCCTACAGGGGGATTGTGGTGTTCTCAGGTTGGGTAATTGGCCCGCAGGGCGTCGAGGCCGCCTTGGTAGATGCCAGTGAACAATGCCACCACTTCGTCATCGCTCACGCCGACGGCGTTAAAGCTTCCCGACCAAACGACCCGGGCGCCCTGCCCTTGGGCCTCGACCTTGATCGTTGCCAGATAATCACTCGCCGGGAACGGTGCCTGTTCGATTGAATAGCTGTAAGTCTTCGCGGCGTTATCAAAGGTTTGCAAGCGCTCGATCACCACGGCACCGTCCGCAGTGCGCAGGGTGCGGACACGCCCGCCTTCGCTCAGCTCGCTGCTGGCAATGAACGGCAGCCAATCCGGCAGCGTGTTGAAGCCGCCGATCAATTGCCAGACCTGTTCGGCCGAGGCCGGGATGTCAATGGTTGCGGATGCTGTAGGCATAAAAACCTCTCTCTCGAAGGATTCAGATAGTCGGATTTTAACGATATGAACAGCGCAAAAACCTGTGGGAGCGAGCTTGCTCGCGAAGGCGAACTGATATTCGCCACAAAAATCTGACGTCAGTTTTTTTGCAGGCGTAATCGACCATTGCTATCCACATCGACACGTAGCGCGTCGTAACTGGCCAGCGTCGCGTGCGCCGTTTCAATCGGGTGTTGATGAGTGGTGGTGATGATCATCAGTGCCGCCCCCGCCGCTTCCGCTGCCTGAATGCCGACAGCGGCGTCTTCGAAAATCAGGCAGTCCGCAGGCTCGACGCCAAGCCGTTTCGCACCGAGCAAATAACCCGCAGGATCAGGCTTGCCGGCCTGTACGTCTTCAGCCGTGATCATCACCGCCGGTTCGGCAATTCCCGCTGCCGCCATTCGCCGCAGGGCCAGGTCCCGTGGCGCCGAGGTCACCATGGCCCAACGGTCTCGCGGCAAGCGGTTGAGAAATGCCGCTGCGCCGGGAATCTCGACAATGCCTTCAACATCATCGATTTCCGCCGCGGTGATAAACGCCGCCTGTTCCTGCGCATTCACGCCCGCCAGGTTCAGGCGCGTGATCGTATCGATGGCCCGCGCGCCATGAATGGTCGGCAGAAACGCCTCGACATCGACGCCATGGCGCACGGCCCAGGCTGACCAGATGCGCTCGGCGGCGGCGATGGAATTGAGGACGGTGCCGTCCATGTCGAACAGGAAAGCGCCGAAGGCGCGCTCGAAAACCGATGTGTTAGCAGACAAAGGGGCAAATCCTCTGACAGATGGCCGGGCAGATGAGCCCGGCAATGTAGCATTGTCAGTGCAGGCGCGGTGCCTTGGCTTTGAACGCGCTCTCGACGCAATCGAGCAACTGGCCGATGGCCCACGGCTTCTTGATGAACGCGACCGTGTGCTTGACCCCCGAGGTCTCCGGCGTTTCATAGCCGGACATGACCATCACCGGTTTTTCCGGCCAGCGGTCGCCGACCAGATTGGCCAGGTCGGCACCATTGAGGGTGCCGGGCATGGTGATGTCGGTCAGCAACAGCGCGACGTCCGCCGCATGCTGCTCCAGATACAGTGATGCAGCGTCGGCGCTGATTTGCGGTTCGACCTTGAACCCTTCTTCCTGAAGAATTTCGCAGAGAAATTCCAGAATCAACGGATCGTCCTCGACAACCAGAATCAATCCGCCAGGAAGGTGCGCGCTCGACGTAGGTGTAGGGCACATGAACAGCACTCCCCCGAATTACATTTTCGAATAGCGGCTTGAATCCGCTGCTTATCTGGTATGAGCAGCGTGTCTTGCATAAATTCATTTTTGATACAGCTGTTTTCTACAAGGTGTTGTTTTCGGGCGGCAACGAGCGTCCCGAGCGCTCATTTATGGTTAAAATGCCGGCCCTTTTTCTGGCCGATCCTGACCGATGAACCCTCAAGCCCTCGCCACCCTCCACGCCCATGTGCTGCCTGCACTGGCGGCAGCACCGAGCGAAACCCGCCGACTGTTTCACGGCCGCGGACGTTGCTGGCCGGGGCTGGAGCAACTGACCGTGGACTGGTTACAGGGCGTGGTGCTGGTGTCGCTGTTCAAGGAACCGGCGCCGGAGCAATTGCAAGGTCTCAAGGAAACGCTGCTGCAACTGGCCGCTTCGCCGCAATGGCAGCAGTGCGGCGCGCACACCTTGTTGCTCCAGCATCGATACCTGCCGCAAAGCACGGCCGAATGGCTGATCGGTGGGGAAATCGACGAAATGACCATCGTCGAGGGCGGCTTGCAGTACCGCGTCGACCTTGGGCGCAAGCAGAACACCGGGCTGTTTCTCGATATGCGTTTCGGGCGCAACTGGGTGCGCGAACAGGCGGCAGGCAAGCGCGTGCTGAACCTGTTTGCCTACACCTGCGGTTTTTCCGTGGCGGCGATCGAGGGTGGCGCCAGCCATGTGGTCAATCTGGATATGTCCCGCGCGGCGCTGAGCCGGGGGCGCGACAACCATCGCTTGAACGGCCACGACCTGAGCAAAGTGAGTTTTCTCGGCCACGACCTGTTCAAATCCTGGGGCAAAGTGATCAACAGCGGTCCGTACGATCTGGTGATCATCGATCCGCCATCGTTCCAGAAAGGCAGCTTCTTGCTGACCAAGGATTACCAGCGTGTCCTGCGGCGCCTGCCGGAACTGCTGACAGCGCAAGGCACCGTGCTGGCCTGCATGAACGACCCGTCGTTCGGCCCGGACTTCCTGATTGATGGCGTGACCCAGGAAGCGCCGAGCCTGCGCTTCGAACAGCGGCTGGACAACCCGCCGGAGTTCCCCGATATCGACCCGCAAAGCGGCCTCAAGGCCCTGGTCTTCCAGCGCATCACCTGACACACCAGCAATCCCTGTGGGAGCGAGCCTGCTCGCGAAGGCGCTGTATCAGTCAGCTGATTTTTTCTGACCACCGCCATCGCGAGCAGGCTCACTCCTACATTGACTGCGGCTAGACACAACAGCCACTGAAGCCACAAAAACCTGTGGGAGCGAGCTTGCTCGCGAAGGGGCCTGCACAGCCAACATCCCCGCCGCCTGACCCACCGCCTTCGCGAGCAGGCTCGCTCCCACATTGACTGTGGCTAGACACAACAGCCGCAAACACCACAAAAACCTGTGGGAGCGGGCTTGCTCGCGAAGGGGCCTGCACAGTCAACATCTCCGCCGCCTGACCCACCGCCTTCGCGAGCAGGCTCACTCCTACATTGACCGCGGCTAGACACAACAGCCGCAAACACCACAAAAACCTGTGGGAGCGAGCCTGCTCTGCGCGTATCAGTCCCCAGCCGGCGCCTCAGCGCGAATCGAGCGCCATGCCGCTTGCGCGAGTATTTCGCGATAGGCGGTCGGACTGCCCTTGACCCGACCGGCCAGCCAGGCCCGGCAATAGCTGTCTGCCTGGCCGATGATCAGCGATGGCAACAGTTCGGCGGGCAGCTGCTGAAGTTCAGCGGCGCGCCCGGACTCAGCCAGCCATTGGCGCAGACGCAGATTGCGCGTTTTGTTGCGCTCGGCCAGCTCCTCCCTGAACGGCCCTTTTGTCACGGCAAAGCGCGCGTGGTACTGAAAGCGCGCCCACTGCGGCTGTTGCTCGACCCAGTCGACGTAGCTGAAAACCAGCGCCTGCACGCCTTCTTCGGTGGTCTTCGCCGCGTCCAGATACGCATCGCGCAGGCGCGCCTGATCCTCCAGCGCGGTGAAGAACAGCGCCGCTACCAAACCTTCCTTATTACCGAAATGGTGGTAGATCGCGCCGACGCTGGTGTCGCATTCGGCGCGAATCATCTCGATGGTGGTGGCCTCGATCCCCTGTTCGTTGAACAGGCTCAGGGCCTTGCGAAAAATATCGCGCTTGAGTTCGGCACGGCGGCCGGGGTAGCTGCGTTCCAGTAAATCGGCGGTGTCCATGCTGCTTGAGGCCTGAAAACGAGGTTGGAAAAAGGCAGGCATTGCCCGTGAGAAAAGCACGCCTAGGTTGACAGATTTCCCTCAGACAGAATACCGTTCCGTTACAGAACATTATTCTGTAAAGGAACATCGTTCTGCCAACCAGCCTAAATCAGGGGTCTTTCTCATGAGTCAGTCGCTCAGCATGTTCAACAGCGTCGGTGCCGACGCTTTCAGCAAAATGGCCTGCCAGTTCGCACCGTATTTCAGCACCATCAATCCGCTGATCAGTGAACTGCGCCCAAACGCAGCCACCGTGCAGGTGCCGTTTCGCAAGGAGATCACCAATCACCTCGGCACGGTGCATGCGATCGCCCTGTGCAACGCGGCAGAACTGGCCGGCGGGATGATGACCGATGTGTCGATTCCCGACGGCGCTCGCTGGATCCCCAAAGGCATGACCGTGGAATATCTGGCCAAAGCCAAGACCGACGTGACCGCCGTCGCCAGCGCTGAGGGGGTGGATTGGCACAGCGATGGCGACAAGATCGTCACTGTCGACATCCACGATAGCGAAGACAAGAAAGTGTTCACGGCGCGGATCACCATGAACGTCAAGCTCGGTTGAGATTGCAAACACAAAAAAGCCCTTGCTGCGCGGTTCGCAACAAGGGCTTCTGGCCTACAGCCAAATCAGTGCAAGGTCAGGCGCTGACGGACAAATGCTTCAACGTGGCGACTGGTCTGATCCAGGTGCCGGTCACGCTGTTTTTCCGCATCGAGCATCGCGCGCTTGCCGTTTTTCTGCAGCAGGTAGGTGTGAATCTGTTGCACCTCCAGCGAACGGTAGATCGGCGTTGTGTCGATAAAGCCGCGCAAGCCGTTGCTGCGGTAATGCCGGGTGCTCATCAGCACCTGGGTCTCGCGCTGACCGATTACCTCGAAACCCATCGCCTCAAAATACGGCACCTTGCCGACGCTACACGCCAGTTCCGCATGGGGATACCGCCCGACCATCTCGGCGATCATCGCCCGCGCCACACCCTGACGGCGATGCCCGTCGCGCACCGCCAGGTAAGCGACGCTGCACGCTTCCCAATCACCCTGCACCGGCAGGTACAACAGAAAGCCGATGACCTGTTCCGGGTCGTCATCAGCGCTGGCAACCAGCAACTCCACCTCGGTGCCCTTTTCGCCATTCAACGCTTCCAGATACAGATGCACCTCATAGCCGACCGCGTACTGATAAACGTTGTACAACAGATTGCTCGGGCCGAGGCCGACGGCGCTGATGTCGGTCAGGTAATCGACGACCATTTGCAGGATCTGGCTGTTGACGCTTTCGGGGCATGGGGTTGTGTAGTGGGTGATGCGTGGCATGGGCGAACTCCGGCGGAAAACCGCGACATCATACCCTGTGCTTCCCCCAGGCATGCACGGATCACAGACCGCTCACTTGATCCGATAGTGAAAGGTATTGCGCACCGCCGGCACGGACACCGCGACGCCGTCGATGATCCGCGGCTGATACTTGAACGTCTGCGCCGCGGCCAGCGATGGCCGGATGAACAGCGGATGGCAGCCGTCGAGGACCCTGGGGTTCTCGACCCGGCCCTGCGGGTTGACCGTGTACTCCACCGAGCAATCGCCTTCAATATTTTTGTCCAGCGCACGCTCCGGATATTCCGGCGCCTCTTTGCTCAGCGGCAGGTATTGACGGCTATCGGCGAGCGCCTGCTGACGGGTGCGCTCGGCCTGCTGCGCTTGCTGCTGCGCCGCTTGCTGTTGCGCCAGCCGTTGCTGCGCAGCGGCGGTTTCTTGCGCTTGCTGCTGCTCGCGTTGCTGCTCGACCTGTTGTTCGCGCTGGCGTTCCTCCACGCGTTTGCGGGCCAGTGCCGCGGCTTGCGGTTTGTGTGCCGCAGGTTTTGCCGCCGCGAGCGGTTTCGCAGGGGCGACGGCAGCAGCCACCGCCGGCTCGATGATCGGCGCGGGTGTGGCAACGGGTTCAGGTGCCGGAGCGGGCGCGGCGGGCGCGACCATCACCAGTTGCGTGGTCAACACGGGCGGCGGTTTGACCTCAGGCGCCGGCGCCGACCATGTGTGGATGAGCAAGCCCAGCACCACCGCGTGCAGTGCCAGCGCCAGCGCGGCGGCGAGACTGTGCTGGCGCAAATTCCGCCGGGGCATGGACGCGGTCATCGTAGAAGGACTGTGCATGATCATCGCCGTCATTGCGGGGCCTCGGTCACCAGGCCGAGGTGGCTTACCCCGCCCTGCTGCAGCACCGCCATCGCCGCGACCACCCGGCCATAACCGGCGTCCTTGTCGGCGCGGATGTACACCTGAGTGTCGGGGCGTTGCGCGACAATCTGCTCGACCTTGGCGCGCATGTCATCGAGGGCGACGGCGCTGTCGGTCTGGTGCTGCGTATCCAGTTCGCCGCCCAGGTTCCAGTAATAACCACCCTCGGCTTTTACCGACAGCGTCAGAATCTGCTGGCGCGTGTCGCTGGCCAGGGCTTCGCTGGCAATTTTCGGCAACTCGACTTTTACCCCCTGGGTCAGCATCGGTGCGGTCACCATGAAAATCACCAACAGCACCAGCATCACGTCGATGTAAGGCACCACGTTCATTTCGGCCTTGGGGCCGTGCTTGCGTTGCGGCCGGACGAGCATCGTTGTCTCTCCTTCACGCCGCAGCGGCAATGTTCATTGGCGTGCCGTGCAACTGGCGATGCAGGCGCACTTGCAGTTCGTTGCCGAAGGCGTAGTAACGCGTCAGCAGGGTCTGGCTGCGCGCCGCAAACCGGTTGTAAGCGATGACCGCCGGGATCGCCGCGAACAGGCCGATGGCGGTGGCAATCAACGCTTCGGCGATGCCTGGCGCAACCGTTGATAGCGTGGCTTGCTGGACCTGAGACAAACCGAGGAAGGAATTCATGATGCCCCACACGGTGCCGAACAAACCGATGTACGGACTCACCGAACCGACCGTGGCGAGGAACTGCAAACCTTTTTCCAGTTGCAACTCCTGCTCGCTGATGGCCACATGCAGAGCCCGCTCTACGCCTTCCTGGACGGCATCGGCGAGATTGCCGGCGTGCTGATTGAGGTGGCGAAACTCAGCGAATCCGGCATTGAAAATCGGCTCGATCCCCGCCTCGGCATCATCGACCTGCGCCGTTTCGCGGTACAGCGGCAACAATTCCGGGGTCGAACGAAAACGCTGGAGGAACGCGCTCAACTGACGGTCGCGCCGTTGCAGCACGCGGCCGCGCTGGATGATCAGATACCAGCTGACCAGCGAGGCCAGCAACAGGGTGAGCATCACGGCTTTGACCAAAAGACTGGCATCGCTGATCAGCCCCCAGATCGTCATGTGTTCGAGCGTGGCCTGCATGGTGAATCTCCTTGTGGGCAATGGCCGGTACGGTCAAGGCAACAACCGCACCGCTATTCGATGAAAAATGGATGACCGGTTGATGACGGCTCAGGGCAACTTCAGCGCTTTGGTCACCTCGGCCCAGGGCACGAACTTGAAGTTCTGACTTTGCTCGGGCATGCGCTTGCGGCCGTCCTGCACCACCAGCAAGCCCTGGCTCCAAGGCCCGCCGAGGTTGGCCGAGGTGACCTCCAGACCGTCTGTTTCCGACGCTCCGTCAATCCCGGCGGACGCATTGAGCCCGACCCGGAACGCCCCGCGCATAGCAAAGGGCGGCTCGGCGTCCAGCAGCAGATAGCTGTCATTGCCCTGGCTTGAGACGACGAGGTAATCGCGCGTCTGGCTCTGATACAGCGCCAGCCCTTCAACATCAGCGTGCAGCGGCCCGCCAACCTTGATCACGCTGGTCAGGGTCGCGGGTTGATCGGCACGGGCGTCCACGGCCCAGACACCGACGTCCTCTTCACCAATAAACAGACGCTGGCGCTGGTCGTCGGCAACGCAACCTTCAGGCTGGCTATCGACCTTGAAACGCCGCACCAACTCGCCCTGAACCTTGCCGTCGGGGGCGCCAAGCCGGTATTGCAGAAAGGTGCCATCCTTGTCGTTGGCGATGGCGTAGATTTCGCCGCTGGCCGGTTGAAACAGGCACAGGCCGTAGATGTCCTGCAACGGCGTCGGCACTTCGCCGATGGCGCGCAGTTGGCCGCTGTGGCGGTCGATGGCGAACAGGCTGAGGCTGTTGTGATCGCGATGACTGGCCACCGCCAGATCCACCGTCTGCGTACCCAGTTTGAAGTGGGCCCGCACATCCACGTTGTTCAGGCGTCCGACCGGCAACTCCTGTACTTGCCGGCCTTGCAGGTCATACACCAGCAGGCCCTGCTTCTTATTGGTGCCGAGCACACGGCTGAGCGACGGTTGCTGCGGATGCACCCAGATTGCAGGATCATCCGCCGCATCGCCCTGACGCGCGACCGGCGCGCTCTGCGCCTGCGCAGTCACGGTGGGCAGCACCGGCGGCAGCGGCACCGACGCGGCTTGCCAGTCGAGATGGCCTTGGTAAACGCGGCCATCGTCATCGTCACGAATCAGCACCTGCAAACCGCTGCCGGCTGGCTGCACAGCGAGATCCTGCGGTTCCTTCAACCCCGCCAAGGGCAAGGTCGCCTGCGCCGTCCAGCCCTCGCCCTGCTGCTGATAGAGGTGCAACTGTGCGGCTTTCGGGTCAAGCCCGAGGATGCCACCAGAGAGCACGGCCATGGCGCCGGCCTCGCCACTGATCTGGCCGAATGGTTCGCGCAGGGCCACCGGTAAGCGCATCACCTCGCCCTCAGCCTGCGCGGGGTAGGCCCACCAGCCGACGTTTTCTTCGTTGACCAGCAGATGCTGCGCAGCGTCGTCGACCCGACAGAACGTCGCCGACGGTGGCAATGGCAGGCCGCGCACGCGCTGGGCCTGAGCGTTGAGCGTGACGCCGTTGCCCACCAGCCATTGCTCGCCCTTGCCCTCCTCACCGACGAGAAACACAAACAGGTTGTCGGCGTCGTCGCGGTACAGGCACAGGCCGTTCACGGCGAAGTCCCGGGTGGGCAAATACAACGGCGTGCCCCATTGCCGCCGCTCGGCATTCAGGCCCACGACCAGCGCCTGCTGGCGCGCGGTGTCGAGGCTGGCGACCCACGTGCCGCGAGCGGATGCGCGGCTGTCCAGGCTGCTGAACGAACCTTGCAACCGGGCGCGCTCGGCGCCTTGGGCATCGAGCAACAACAGACCTTGCGCGGGACTTATCGCCAGGCGCAGGTCTCCGGGCAGAAAACTCAGTGCCTCAAGCTTGAGCGTCGGCGCCCACGGTTCGAGCGTCAGGCTCGGCGTGGCCGCCAGGGTCGGGCCGGCGAACAGGCTGATCAGCGTCGCCAGCAGCCAGCGTTGGTGTCGCGAATGAATACTCATGAACCGGCAGAATCCTTGTCGTGCGTGGATCGACGGCGGCACCCGGCCGCCAGCCGAGGCTTAAAAATGAGTGAAGGTCAGGCCGAGCTTGTAGGTCGGGCCGTATTCTTCGTACTGACCGTTGTAGGCGCGGTGGCCGGTGTAGACGAAATACGACTCGTCGGTGAGGTTCTGCGCCTCGAAGCTCAACTGCAGATTTTTTGTCAGCGAATAACGCGCGCTGAAATCGACGAAGGTCTGCGCATCAACATGCAGGTCATGGTCCTTGTCATCGATCGAGGCCAGCTCATAGAGGTAAGCGGATTTGTAATTGGCCGACAGGCGCAGGCTGACCTTGTCCTTTTCCCAACCGAGCATCAGGTTGCCGACGGTGTCGGACTGGCTCGGCAGATCGATGCTGCGTTTGCGCTGAGTGCCACTGGCACTATCGAAGCCTTCGATGTCGGCACTGGAGCGGCTGAACGTGGTGTTGGCGCCGAGCAACAGGCCGTCCCACGGCGCCGGCAACCAGTCGAACTTCTGCGAATAGGCCAGCTCCAGGCCGTAGAGTTTGGCGCTGTCGCCGTTGGCGAAGGTGTGCGCTTCGGAGAAATTGGTCCAGGCACCGGTGCCGGCAAGGTCGGTGTTGTAGACGAAGTTTTCGATGTCCTTGTAGAACACGAACGCCGAGACCGTACCGGCGCGGCCCATGAAATGTTCGATGCCCAGATCGAGGTTGCTCGACTCCAGCGGTTTCAGATCGGGGTTGCCGAACGTCGCTTCATCGTCGTCAATGACAAACCCTGGCGCCAGTTGGCCGAAGGTCGGGCGCACCACGGTCTTGGTCCAGGCCGCGCGCACCTGGGTGTTTTTGTCCAGTTGATAACGCGCATGCAAGCCCGGCAGCCAGTGGTGATAACGACGCTGAGTCTTGGTGGCCTCGAAGTCGCCATCGGTAGCGCCAGTGCCTTTGGCTTCGAATTCGGTGCCCTCGTAACGCAGGCCGGCGATGAAGCGCCAGTCATCGATGTCGATCGTGTTCATCAGGTAACCGGCGTTGATGTCCTCGCTCATCTTGAAATCGTTGACCGTCGATTCGGTCTGGTCGTAGAAATCCGCACGGTTCAGCCCGCCGATGAGGTTCTTGATCGCGCTGCCACTGATCCCCGGTCCGAACTGACCCAGGCGATAATCCACCGAACCTTTGGCGAAACGATCGAGGTTGAGCTGCGCGTCATTGAAGCCGAGGTCGTCAAAGTCCTCATAGACCCAGGCGTCGAGGTCGTTGTCCTTGTTGCGCCGGCTGACCTTGCCACCGAATTTGACCTGCGAGGCATAGCCGCTCAGGTCGTAGTCGCGGGCCAGGTCCAGGCGCAGGTTTTTCTCGGTATCGGTGGTGTTCTGCTTTTCCCAGTCGACCTTGTCGAGGCTGAACTGACTGGCGTTGTAGAAGTTCTGGCCAATGATCGGGCGCGGTTTGTCGTTGCTGTAGAAGCCGCTGTCGGAAAAGTCATCATTGCCTTTGAACGCGGCATTGGCGATGTGCCCTGGGCTGTCTTCGCTGGAGCGGCTGTAGCCGGCCTGACCGCTGAGGGTCCAGAGGCCAAGCAGGCGTTCGCCGCCGAGCACGTAGGACTGGATTTGCTGGGTTTCCTCGCGCTGCTTGAGCTTGCGACTGCCTTCGGCATCGCCGAGCACACCGGCCACCTGAGGCTCGGCGAACTCAATAGCGGTCGAGTTACGGGTTTCGCTGTCCTTGTAGCGGCTGTACAGCGTGCGCAGGTAATAGCTGCTGAGGTCGTCAGGTTTGTAATCGAAATTGACACCTGCGCCGGTGCGTTCGCGGCTGATGTCGTAGTCGCGCTGTTCAAACTCTTCAAGTTGCGCACCGCGCTGAAAATCCCAGGCGCCGCCGGTTTCGACGTTGTCCGAACCGAAGTCGCGCTTCTGCCAGCTCAATGCAGCCGCGACACCAAAGTTGTCGATGCCATCGCCAAGGCTGAACCGGTTACTGACCGCACCGGAAAATTTCGGGCTGGTCTGGTGCGTGTTCTTGTCGTAGCTGGCTTCGGTGCCGCCGGTGTAGAACAAGCCTTTGTGATCGAACGCCGAAAGGCTTTTGACATCCAACGTGCCGCCCAGGGAGTTGGCATCCATGTCCGGGGTGAGCGTCTTGATCACCGACAGCGACTGCACCAGCTCCGACGGCAACACGTCCAATGCCACGGCACGGCGTTCGCTTTCCGGTGACGGCACCAGCGTGCCGTTGATGGTCACGCTGTTCAGATCCGGCCCCAGGCCACGCACGCTGACGAAACGCCCTTCGCCCTGATCGCGCTCGACGCTGATGCCGGGCAAGCGTTGCGCCGCTTCGGCAACGTTTTCATCCGGCAGCTGCGCCACGCCATCAGCGTGCACCACGCTTTCGATGCTGTCGGAACGCCGCTGTTGCTTGAGCGCCGAGTCGATACTGGCAGCCTGACCCACCACTTCAACATGCTCGACATTGGCGCTGGCATCGGCGGCGTAAAGCCGCTCGCTGGTCATCGCCATGGCCAAGGCGGTCAGGGTGAAACTGAAGAGCCCGACGGTGCCGCTGCGCTGGTACATGTGTGTCCCCCCAAAGAGTCCGGTCCGGCCAGGCAAGTGGCCCGGCAACTGGAGGGGCACGCTAGGGGCGACGCGTGACGCTTCTGTGACAGGATTGACGGGCGAGCCGTTCAAGTCGGGGTTTTGCAGGATCTGGCCGGCAGAATGAGCTGAAATGACCTCCCCCACCCGGCACTTGAACCTGTGGTACCGAGCTTGCTGGTGAAGGCCGCGGCACCTGCAGCCTGATCGGCCGCAGACACCGTGCCTTCGCGAGCAAGCTCGCTCCCACAAGGTCGGCGGTGTTTTTTCAGAAATCCCTTGCACGACGATGAGCTGATCCGACCCGCAGCCACTGTCACCCTACTGTCACAAGCATCTGCTGTGCTGGCGCGCATTGCTTCTTCGCCACAGGATCGCGGCCATGTTCTCAGTGCTCAAACCCCACCGTTGGAAACTTGCGGCACTGCTGGTGGCGGCCAATCTCGGTCTGCTCCTGCATCTGGCCTGCGGAGAACTCAAGCCGATCAGCGAATGGGTCTGGCTCGATATCGTCGGCGAAGGCGGCTCGGCGCTGCTCGCCCTGATCTGGCTGGCGCTGGTGCTTAAAAGCCGACCGGCCGGGCGCGTAACCAATTATCTGGTGCTGGGCCTGAGCGGCATTTTCTTTTCCTGGTGGATCGACAGCCTCGACGAATTCATCCGCTTGCCCGACAGCATCACCTGGGACCACTGGCTGGAATCCGGACCGATGCCCGTGGGGATGGTGTTGCTGACCCTGGGCATTTATCACTGGCATCGCGAGCAACTGGCGATCAGCGCGCAGATGGAAAAACGCGAACGGTTGTTCCGCGAACACCGGCTGTTCGACAAACTCACCCCTTTGGGCAGCGCCGACTACCTCAAGCGCCAACTGACCGACAGCCTCGTGGAGAGCGTCGCGCAGCAGCAGCCGCTGTCGTTGCTGGTGCTGGATCTGGACAACTTCGCTGCCATCAACCAGGCCTACGGGCACGCCGAGGGCGATGCGGTGCTGCAAGCGTTGAGTCATTTGTTACTGCTCAACCTGCGCCATCAGGATTTGCTCTGTCGGCTGGCCGGCGACCGCTTTGTGGTGTTGCTGCCCAACACGGGCGAACGCCAGGCGCAGGCGATGGCGCAAGAACTGCAACAGGCCGTGCAAGCGTTGGCACACAAGACGCGCCAGCATGGCGAGCGGCTGCAACTGTCGGCCTGCACCGCCGCGGTCATGGCACTCGAGGAGACGCCCGAGGCGCTGCTCAAGCGTCTGAACCTGGCGCTGGCCCGAGCCAAATCGCCCCTGGCGAAAAGCGCTTGAGGCCGACCATGACCGTCAAGACCACGTGGTACGAAGCCGACAGCCGTTTCATTCCCGGGCATTACCAACCCGCCACCCTGATCGACCTGGCCCTGTCCCGGGATATCGACAGCCACCGTCTGTTGCGCGGCACCGGGCTGTTCCACGAGGACATTCTGGCCGGCCAGACCCGTTTGAGTCCGCAGCAGTTTCTCGGGTTGATCGGCAACAGCCGGCGCTTGCTCAATGCCGACGACAGTAGTTTTCTGTTCGGCCAGCGCTTGCTGCCCGGACACTACGGCGCAGCCAGTCACGCCTTGCGCCACGCGCAAAATTTGCATCAGGCCCTCGACACGCTGATCCAGCAACAGGCGTTGCTGAGCCCGTTGATGACCCCGCGACTGTTACTCGATGAACGCTTCGCCTACGTCTACTGGCTGGACAGCTGCGGTGCCGGCGAGCAATGGCGCTTCCTGCTCGAAGCGGGCATGGCCTCGCTGGTGGCCATGAGTCAGTGGCTCAGCGGGCAGCGTCTGCCGTGGGAATGCAGCTTCAGCCACGCAGAACCGCGTTACGTTGAACAGTACTGGGTGCATCTGGGCGAACAGACCCGGTTCGAACGGCCGCTGGACCTGATGCGCATCCCCCGGGAATACCTCGCTCGCCCCTGGCCGGGTGCCTCGGCGACGGCGGGCCAGGTCGCACGCCAGGACGCGCTGCGCGAGATCGAACATCTGGGGTTCGCCGCCAGTTTCACCGATTGTCTCTACGCCCACCTGCAAGACCATGTGCGCCAACCGCCGAGCCTGGAACAAGCCGCTCAGCATTTTTCCATGAGCGCTGCGACTCTCAAGCGCAAACTGCATAAACACGACACCGGGTTCCAGCAACAGGTGGACCGGGTGCGCAAACATGTGGCGCTGTACCTGTATCAGGTAAAAGGCATGAGCAACGAAGAGGTCGCCGACTACCTGCGTTTTACCGATGCCGCGAACTTCCGGCGTTCGTTCAAGCGCTGGACAGGCAGCACGCCCAATCTGATTCGCCAATTACTCGGCGGGCACTGAAGACGCCAATCACGTCTTCACTGTTGTGGCGCCACCACCCTGAACTTGATCGCGATATCCTTGGACACCACGCTGTCCGCCCACTCCCCGGCACCGAGGCCGAACTCGTCGCGTTTGAGGATCAGTTCACCGTCGAAAATGCCGACGGCGTTGTCCGGCTTCAGCTCCACCGGCACATCAACCTCGCGCGTGATGCCCTTGAGGGTGAGCTGGCCAGCGATCCGGTAACGGTTCTCGCCCACCGGTGTAAATCGGCTGGATTCAAACACGGCCACCGGGAATTTACCTGTGTCGAACCAGGCCGGTTTCACCAGCTCGGTATTGGCGTCCTCGCTGCCGGCATCGATGCTGCCCAGATCGATGTGCAAGGTGGTGCGGGCGTTGGCGGGGTTGTCGGTGTTGAAGTCCAGCGTCGCCTCGAACTTGCTGAAGGTGCCGTACATCCGCGAGCCCATCTGGTTGTAGGTGAAACTGATCTGACTGGCGCTAGTGTTGACCCGGGTGTATTCGGCGGCCTGCCCGGCGGCCATGGCAAAGAAGGAAATCACGGCAACCAGCAGCAATCGCAGCGACATGGAATTCTCCGGACGCCCGTCGCGGGCCTTGGATGACTTAAGCAAACAACCCGCCGTTACGCCAGCGCCTACACTAACCGCTCGATTTTCTGGTGTTGCCACACCCTTTTGTAGTACAGGGTCTGCAACGCCAGCATGCCGAGATACGCCACCGGGAACGCCATCCACACCCCCTGCAAACCAAACTGCCCGTCGAGCCAGTACGCCGCCGGCAACTGCACGCCGACTACACAGAAGATCGCGATAGCCACTGGCACCAGTACCGTGCCGCTGGCGCGCATGATCCCGCCGACGATTGCCTGGAACCCGAACACCAACAGGCTCCACAGCATGATGTGCAGCAGATGCTCGGCCATCGCCCGGGTCGAGTCCTCCGTCAGGAACAAGCCCAGCAACCAGTGCGACAGCAGATACCCGAGCACGATGAGGCCGCCGGTCAGGCACACGTTGATCCAGAGCCCGGTGCGCAGAATCGGCCCCATGCGCTCCAACCGCCCGGCGCCGATGGCTTGGGCGCCGAGGATCGACGCGGTGATCGCAATCGACAACGCCGGAAACTGCACATAGTTGACGATCTGGGTCACCGCGCCATAAGCCGCCGTCGCCTGTGAGCCGTGCTGGTTGACCAGTGCCAGAATCACCAGCTCCGACAACGACAGCACAATCATCTGCACCCCGGTCGGCAAGCCGATACGCAGGACCTTGCCGAGAATCACCCGGTCCAGTCGCAAGGCAGCAAAGAACTCACGATCCGGCGCCAGCGGATGGCCCTTGCGGAGCAGGCGCCACGCAAGCCACGCCATGGCCGCGAGATTCCCGGCCAGCCCTGCGTACGCCGCACTTTGTATGCCCAGTTGCGGCAAGCCGAACCAGCCGCGAATCAGTGCCGGCGTGAGCGCCAGCCCCACGGCGGTCGATACGATAAGCGCCAGCAACGGCGACAGCGTGTCGCTGACACCGCGCAGCAATTGCGTGAACAGCACGAACACCAGCAGCGACGGCAGGATCCACAACATCACGCGGGCATAGCTCACCGCATCGTCGAGTACATCCGCCGGAGTCCCCAACCCCGTGAGCGCCTGCCGCGCAAACAGGGTTCCCAGCACGGCGGCAACCAGGCCGATCAACACACCCAACAGCAGTGTCGCGCCGGCGATCGCCTTGACCCTATGCGTTTCCCGCGCGCCCCACGCCTGACCGATCAACACACCCGCGCCAGCGCCGAGGCCGATGACCAGCGCAATGAAGAAAAACACGATGGGGAACATGCCGGACACTGCCGCCAGCGCCTGGGTACCGAGCATCTGGCCGATATAAATGCTGTTGACCGTGCCGGACATCGATTGCAGAAAATTCGACAGCACCATCGGCGCCAGAAAAAGCAGATAGGTTTGCCAGAGGGGCTTTGGGAAGGTGGCACTTTGCATTGGCTGGAGGTCCATCTCGACGGCGGAAGGCCTGATTGACGATAGCTTCGGTGAGTTGCGTGCCGGGTGCAATCAACATTTCCGATCCCTGTTGATTGTCTGTTTTGGCATTTGTGTAAATACCGGGCATTGCTTTGTGTCAGTGTGCAGCTGTGGTAAAGCACGGCTTTTCAACAGTTATTTATTGAGGCTCGAATCATGCGCAACGCTGTCAATGTTTTGCTAGGCACCCTCCTCGCTCTATGCGCCGCCTGCACCCAGGCAGCCGCACCTTCAGCGGCGCCTGATTCATTGAAGCCATTACTGTCCACCCTGAATGAACGCCTGAACATCGGCGACCTCGTTGCCCTGACCAAATGGGACAGCGGCAAGCCGATCCAGGACAGCCCACGTGAGGCACAGGTGATTACCAATGCCAGAACGCTGGCTACCGAACACAGCCTTGACCCGGACGACATCGCGCAGTTGATTGCCGCGCAAATGGAAGCGAACAAACTGGTGCAGTACGGTTTACTCGCACGCTGGCAAACGGCAGGCGCTGCACCGGACACGCCGCGCCCGGATCTCGCCACGCAGATTCGCCCGCGTCTGGATGAATTGCAAAAGCGTCTGTTAGCGCAATACGCCGGGTTCGCGCCCTATCGGCAGGATCCCGATTGCCCGGCCTGGCTGACCAGTGTTCGCAGCGGTATGACCACGGATGCGCTGCATGAACTGGCGCTCATTCGTGCCAGCGGAGAGCTGTGCATCCGGCCGAAACCCCTCTGACTCGCGGGTTTGGGTAAACATCATCGGCGTCGATGTTCATCATCACGTCAATGAAGTTCTCATAAAAACTGCGCGGCGTAACATCGGCTCCAGACAAACCAACAACACCCCCTGGAGCACACGATCATGAAACGCCAAACCCTTCTCAGCATCGCTTTTTCGGTTTTCGCAGTTAACGCTTTTGCCGCCACCCCGGCACAGACCCTGGTCGCAGAAGGCGGCTCGGACAAGTTGATTGAAAGCCGTTTGGCCGAAGGTGGCTCTGATCGACTGATCGAACGCCGCGTTGCCGAAGGTGGCTCTGATCGTCTGATCGAGCGCCGCGTTGCCGAAGGTGGCTCTGATCGTCTGATCGAACGCCGCGTTGCCGAAGGTGGCTCTGATCGTCTGATCGAACGCCGCGTTGCCGAAGGTGGCTCCGATCGTCTGATCGAACGCCGCGTTGCCGAAGGTGGCTCTGATCGCCTGATCGAACGCCGCGTTGCCGAAGGTGGCTCCGATCGTCTGATCGAACGCCGCGTTGCCGAAGGTGGCTCCGATCGTCTGATCGAACGCCGCGTTGCCTGAAGCAAACGCTCGACCGCAGCACCCATGAAAAAGCCCGGCCTGATCAGCCGGGCTTTTTTTATTCCAGTGTCGTTTCTATGAACCCGTTCGCTGGTGGCCTGTCGTCGATGTCGCATACCATGGCGCCACTTTTATAAAAACAGACCCCGCCCGCCATGTTCAAAGCCAGTCTGCGCAGCCATCTCACCCTATGGTTCGCCGGTTTATCCCTGCTGACGCTGTTGAGCGTGGGCTTTTATGTCGGTCATATCGCCACCGAACAAATGAAACAGGCCAGCGGCAATGCGCTGCTGAACACCGCGCGGGCGGCGGCGACGTTATTGGGCGAACAACTGCGCGAACGCCAGTTGGAGGTTTACCTGCTCAGCCGCGCACCGCATCTGGAACGTGGCGACCTGGACAACCCGGAAATTCTCGAGTCGATGCAACTGCGCTCGCAGGCGCGCACCGAATATGCCTGGATGGGTGTGGCTGATGCCGACGGCAAGGTGCATCAAGCGGTCAACGATTTGCTGGTCGGACAGTCGGTCCAGCAACGTCCATGGTTCCAGGTCGGGTTGCGCCGGCAATACACCGGCGATCCCCACGAAGCCGTGCTGCTGGCCAAATTGCTGCCGGGTCTGCCCAATGGCGAACCGCTGCGCTTCATCGATTTCGCCGCGCCGATCCATAACGGCGCAGGGCAGATCATCGGTGTGCTGGGCGCACACGCGCACTGGAGCTGGGTAACCCGAATTGTCGAATCGGCGGCGTTCTCTCATAAAAACTCGGCGCCGGATATCCAGGCACTGATCATCGACCACGACGGCAAGGTGCTGTACCCCGAAGCGCTGATGGGCCAGCAACTGGCGGTCAACGAGGCGGCGGCGCCGGGCTGGTCGGCGGGGCATGGCTACCTGACCAGTATGGTCACGGTGCCGACGCCATCGGGTACCGCGTTGTCGTGGTCGATCGCCATCCGCCAGCCATTGGAGACGGCCCTGCAACCGGCGCGGCTGCTGCTGTATGAGTTGTTGCTGCTGGGCGTGTCCGCCGCGGTGGTTTTTGCTCTGGTGGCTTATTACCTGGCGTTGCACCTGAGCCGACCGATCGAGCAACTCGCACGCGCGGCCAAACAAGTGCAGAACAACCAGACCGGTGCACGTTTCCAGCTCCAGCATCCGGTGCGGGAAATCGCCCAGTTGGGCCAGTCCATCGATGCCATGACCCAATCGCTGCTTGGCAAGGAACGCGAATTACAAGAGGCCAATGCCTCACTGGAAGCCACCGTGGCGCAACGCACCGCGGCGCTGACCCAGGCCAACGCCGAACTGCTGAGCCTGGCGACCCACGACGGTTTGACCGGCGTATACAACCGCCGCCGCTTCGACGAAAAAATCAGCGAGTACGTGCTGCTCTCGCGGCGAACGGGGCGCCCCTTCGCCCTGTTGCTGATCGACGCCGACCACTTCAAACGCGTCAATGACACTTACGGCCATGCCATCGGTGACGAGGTGCTGCAACAGTTGGCGCAATTGATTCAGAGCAGCGTGCGCACGACCGATTTCGTTGCGCGATACGGTGGCGAAGAGTTTGCCGTGCTGTTGCCGGAAATCGCTCAGCCCGACACCCCAGAGGTGGTCGCCGAGAAAATTCGTGCGGCAGTTGCCCAAGCGCAGTTTCCCGGCGTCGGGCAGGTCACGGTAAGCATCGGTCTGGGCCTGGCGGACCCGGCGGATAACACCCACACGGCATTGATCAAACGGGTCGATCAGCAGTTGTATCAGGCCAAGGCTGCAGGGCGTAATCAGGTGGCGTGATCAACATTACGCCACACCGCCGGACGGTTCAGTACTTGAGCCGGGTTCATGGAGCGGTTGTTTGGAACGTCTGAAGATACGCCAACAGGTTGTTGAGCTTCTCTTTATCGCTAAGCCCCCAGAATATCATCCGCGTGCCCGGAACCACGCCTTTCGGGTCTTTGAGATACGCCGTCAGCGTCTCGTGGTTCCAAGTGATGCCCGAGTTTTTCATCGCATCGGAGTAGACGTAGTTCGCCGACGTCCCGGCAACGCGGCCGAAGATGCCATTGAGCTGCGGACCGAATCCCGAGCGCGCGGATTCGCCGACCTGATGGCAGCCGCCGCACAGGCGCGGAAAGATTTTCGCGCCGGCCTCGGGATCGCCTGCGGCATGAGCGCTGGCGCTGAAGATCAGGGCCAGCGCCAGTAATGCAGTGTTTTTCATCGAACGTTCCAGGCTGTTTGTGACGTCGGCGCAGTTTACAGGTAAGCGCCGATAATCCGTCTGACAGTGGTCAACGCCTCGCGCAAAACCACCATGTCCACCGAACCCAGCGCCAGACGAATCGCATGCGGGACGTGGGACGAGACTGAAAACGGTTCGGCGCTGGTTACCGAAATCTGTTGCTGCATCAACTCGACAACGATGTGATCGGCGCGCACGTCTTCCGGCAGTGGCAGCCATAAGAAGTACGACGCCGGGTGGGCAATGTATGGCAACCCTTTGAGCACCTCGGCGGCCAGCGCCTGGCGAGCCTTGGCATCGTTGCGTTTCTGCTCTTCGAGTGCCGTGACGGTGCCGTCGTCGAGCCAGCCGCAGGCCAGCGCAGTCATTACTCCAGGCGTGTTCCAGGTCGTGGCGCGAATGATACGTTCCAGCGCCGGCACTTTGTCCAAAGGCGCTGCAATGAAGCCGACCCGCAGGCCGGTGGCAATGCTTTTCGACAGGCCGCTGACGTAGACGGTGCGCTCCGCCGCCAGATCGATCAACGCGCGCGGCGGGTCTTGCACCAGGAACGCGTAGGCCGCGTCTTCGATGATCGTCAGATCATGCTGGCGGGCGATCGCCACCAATTGCTCGCGCTGTGCCAAAGGCATCACCCAGCCCAACGGATTGTGCAGCGTCGGCATGCTATATACCGCGCGCACCGCACGGCTGCGACACAGTTCGTCCAGCGCTTGCAGGTCCGGGCCGTGCGCAGCCGCCGGAATCGCAACCACTTCCAGGTGCAACGCTTCGGCGAGGACCTTGAACCCGGAATAGGTCAGCGCATCCGCAGCAATCACATCGCCGGGTTTGAGCAGGGCCATCAACGCCACGGCCAGCCCCTGTTGGGCGCCATTGACGATCAATATTTGCCCGGCCTCCACCGTTACGCCGCCGGCCAACAAATGACGCGCCACCGAGGCGCGCTCGTGCGTGCGTCCGGCATGGGGCTGATAGCGCAACAGCGCTTCGAGATCCCCGGACAAGGCCAATTGGCGCAACGCGCTGCGTAACAGCTCGGCCTGCCCGGGTAACGATGGGTAGTTGAAATTCAGATCGATCATGCCGACCGCCACGTCTTTCTGATCAATACCCTGCCCCGGCGCCAGCGAGGTTTCGCGGACAAACGTGCCGCGCCCGGTCTCACCGCTGACCAGCCCCATGGCCTCAAGCTCGGCGTACACGCGCGAAGCCGTAACCAAGGCCAGACCCTCTTCAGAGGCCAGTTGCCGATGGGTCGGCAGCCGCGTGCCGGGCGCCAGGCGACCGCCACGAATGTCGGCGGCAAAGCGGTCAACCAGAGCCTTGTAGCGAGAACGGCGCATAGCGAGGCGTATCCATGACAATTTTTTGATTGTGCTGATTCTCAGGCCCAGGATAGCGGCAATGCAACCCACCTTAGAGTGCGAACCGAATGGAACGATTGTCGAACCCGAGCCACCCGGCGCTGGAAAAAAGCCGTGGCTGGATCAACGGCTTTATCGGCGTGCTGATTTTCAGCGGCTCACTGCCGGCCACACGGCTGGCGGTGCTGGAGTTCGATCCGGTGTTTCTCACCGTCCTGCGCGCCGCCATTGCTGGCGCAGTGGCCGTGGCGCTGTTGTGGCTGTTGCGCGAGCGGCGACCGGCGCCTGATCAGTGGCTGTCGTTGTTCATTGTGGCGATGGGCGTCGTACTCGGCTTTCCGTTGCTGACGGCGCTGGCGCTGCAACACGTCACGTCGGCGCATTCGATCGTGTTTGTCGGATTACTGCCGCTGGCCACGGCAATTTTCGCCGTGTTACGGGGCGGCGAACGTCCGCGCCCAGTGTTCTGGATATTCTCTCTTTTGGGCAGCGCACTGGTGGTCGGCTTTGCGCTGGCGCAAGGCGTGAGCGCGCAGCCGACCGGCGACTTGCTGATGCTCGCCGCGATTCTGGCCTGTGGGCTGGGGTATGCCGAGGGCGCGAAACTGTCGCGAACCCTCGGCGGCTGGCAGGTGATCTGCTGGGCCTTGGTGCTGGCGCTGCCGCTCATGGCACTGTCGAGTCTGTGGCTGGCACCCGCCTCGTTCGGCCAGATCAGCATCTCGGCGTGGGTATGCCTGGCCTACGTGTCGCTGTTCAGCATGCTGATCGGTTTTGTGTTCTGGTATCGCGGCCTGGCCCAGGGCGGGATCGCTGCGGTCGGACAGTTGCAACTGCTGCAACCGTTTTTTGGTCTGGCGCTGGCGGCGACGCTGCTGCATGAGTCAGTCAGCCCGGGCATGCTTGCCGTGACGCTGGGAGTAATTCTGTGCGTGGCCGGGGCGAAAAAGTTTGCCCGCTAGCGTTCAGCTTCGGCCTTCCACTGCCGGGGACTGACCCCGGTCTTGCGGCGAAACGCCCGGGCCAGCGCTGACGGACTTTCATAGCCGACTTCAGCGGCAATCAGCGCAATCGGTGTGCCTTCGCGCAGACGTTTCTGCGCGAGGCTGACCCGCCAGCTCAGCAGATAGTCCGCCGGGGTCTGCCCGACGATCCGGCGAAAGTGTTCGGCAAACCCGGCCCGGGACAAATTCGCAGCGCTCGCCAGGTCGGCCACGCTCCACGGTTTTGCCGGTTCGTCGTGGATCAGGTTCAAGGCGCGCGACACGCGTGGATCGGCCAGACCCGCCATCATTCCCGGTGGCTGGTCACGGCTGCCGATGAGATGGCGCAACAGCAGAATCACCAACAGTTCGAACAATCGATCCATCACCGCCACCCGCCCGCAATGGCCTTCGAACGCTTCGTTGAACAGCCATTGGAGGGTGCTGCCCAGTTCGGGAATCTGCGTGAGTTTCAACACCAGGTAATCCGGCAGCGCCGCCGCCAGCGCATTGCCCGAACCGCCATCAAACGTCAGCGTCGCGCAGACCACCTGAGTGGCCATGGCTTCGTCGGCGAACATGCGATGGGTAAAGGGCCGGGGAAAGAAAATCAGCGAAGGCTCGTCCAGGCGGATTTCGCGCTCGCTGCCCGGCTTGAGCAGCAACGCCCCGGCTTGCAGCACGTGCACATGCCCGACCGATTCGCCTTCATGCACACTGATGCCGCAAAACGCGCCGCTGTGAAAGGTGCCGGCATGCACGCCGAAATGGCGGAGCAAGGTCGAAAGGCGATCCATAGGCAACTCCACTGTGCATATCTGGACGATCTGCCGCATATCCTCGACGATTTGCCGCCAAAGCGCTACCGGCATTCCCTAACATCCTCTCCATGCCCGGCGCACTTCGCCCCGGAGTTTCGGAGAATCACCATGAGCCGTATCACCGCTATCAACCTCGAAACCGCCACCGACGCCACCCGCCCTGTGCTCGAAGGCGTGAAGAGAAAAATCGGCTTTCTGCCGAATCTGTTCGCCACCCTCGCCAACGCGCCGGTCGCCCTCGACACTTATGTGCAAGCCTCGGCGTTGCTGGGCAAGTCCTCGCTCAGCGCCCAGGAAAAAGAAGCGGTGTATCTGGCCACTTCGCAAGTCAACGGTTGCTATTACTGCCTGGCCGCGCACACCCTGTTTGCCGGCAAGGCCGGGCTGTCGGCGCAAGACATCGCCGCGGCGCGTCAGGGAGAACTGAATGCCTACGCCGCGCTCGCGCAACAGCTGACGCACAGCCGCGGCCACTTGAGCGATGGGCAGATCGCTGCCGCCCGTGCCGCCGGTATTGATGACCGCAAGATCATCGAAGTGATTGCTTTGGTGGCGGTGCAGACGCTGACCAACTACCTGAACAACACTGCGCTGACCGACATTGATTTTCCGCCCATCGACGCCTGATCAACACTGAAAAAAACCAGGGGTGAAGGAATTTCCCCTTCACCCTTGGCTTTTTCTCCCGCCAGCACCCATGCCATGATGCGCATGAACCCGAACAAGGCGTGCTGCAAGGAAGTGTCCGTGGTGCTGAAACCAAACAGCACCGGCCACGGTCTTTGTTCACATGCAGACGTTACGAAAGACACCGATCCCATGACCGACTGGTTGCAAGACAACGGCAAGATGGCCGAGCAGATTCGGCGACACGACTGGGCGAATACGCCCCTCGGCCCGTTGGAACACTGGCCCGATGTCCTCAAGACCACTGTCTCGCTCAGCCTTGCCTCGCACTTTCCCCAGGCCATCGTCTGGGGCCCGGAACTGATCACCCTGTTCAACGACGCCTTCGTGCCGATTCTCGGCAACAAGCCTCACGCGCTTGGCCGCCCGTTCAGCGATATCTGGAAAGAAGCCTGGAGCGAAATCAGTCCGATTGCCGACGCGGCGTTCGCCGGCCAGGCCACCTACATTGAAAACTTCGCCCTGATGATCGAACGCGGCAGCGGCCCGGAGCAGGCGTATTTCACCTTTTGCTACAGCCCGGTTCGTGACCCCTTCGGCAAGGTGGTCGGGATGATCGACACCGTCACCGAAACCACCCAGACGGTGTTTCTCAATCAACGTCTGGCCGTGCTCGATGCGATCGGCAACGCCGTGACCAACGCCACTGACGCGCAAGCCATTCTTGCCGCCAGCACGCGGCTGATGGTCGAGCACCTCCGTCTATCCAACTGCGCCTACGCCGATATGGACGCCGATGAAGATGGCTTCACCATTCGCGGCGATTGCCCGGCGCCGGGCTCGCCGAGCATCGTCGGCCACTATCGATTGCGAGATTTTGGCGAGAAAGCCGTCAGCCTGTTGCGCGCCGGTGAACCGCTGGTCATTCATGACAACCGCAGCGAATTGCCCCCTGAAGAAGCGGCGGCGTTCCAGACTATCGGCATCGCCGCGACCATTTGTGTGCCGTTGCTTAAACAGGGTCGCCTGACCGCGTTGATGGCGATCCACGACAAAGTACCGCGGGTCTGGTCAGACTTCGAGCAGGCGCTGTTGAGCGAAGTGACCGAGCGTTGCTGGGCGCACATCGAACGTGTGCGCGCTGATGCCAACGTGCGCGAAGGCCTGCTGGCGCTGGCCGAACTCAATGCCACGCTGGAGCAACGGGTCGAAGAGCGCAGCTTGCGCCTGGCCCACGCGGAATCGGCGTTGCGCCAGTCGCAAAAACTCGAAGCCATCGGCCAACTGACCGGTGGCGTGGCGCATGACTTCAACAACCTGTTGACGATCATTCGCTCCTCGGTAGATTTCCTGCGCCAGCCCAACCTGTCCGAAGAACGCCGTCAGCGTTATATGCGCGCGGTTTCCGATACGGTCGAGCGCGCGTCCAAGCTGACCAGCCAGTTACTCGCCTTCGCCCGACGCCAGCCGCTCAATCCCCAAGTCGTGGATGCCTGCGAGCGCCTGGCGAACATTGGCGAAATGCTTGAATCGGTCACCGGTGCGCAAATTCATGTCTGCGTCGAGCGGCCTGATCATCCTTGCTACATCCGCGTCGATTTGAGCCAGTTCGAAACAGCGCTGATCAATATTGCCCTCAACGCCCGCGACGCCATGCAGGGGCAAGGCCTGCTCAAACTGCGTCTTGAGTGCCACAAACCGCTGCCACCGATTCGCGGCCATGCCGGCTCCGGCAGCCCGTTCGTGTCGATTGCCTTGGCGGATACCGGTGGCGGCATCGACCCGAAAACCCTAGAACATATTTTCGAACCGTTTTTCACCACCAAGGATGTCGGCAAAGGCACGGGGCTGGGACTGTCGCAGGTCTTCGGGTTCGCCAAGCAATCGGGCGGCAACGTCGATGTGTCCAGCGTGATCGGTCAAGGCACCGAATTCACTCTGTACCTGCCGGAAGTGCTGGCGGTGGAACTGGAAGCAGACGATGCGGTGGATGACGACCTGCCCCATCCAGCGCCTGTTCAGCGGAGGGTGCTGGTGGTCGAGGACAACCTGGACGTCGGCCGTTTCGCCAACCAGATTCTCCAAGACCTGGGCTATGAAACGGCCTGGGCGACCAACGCCGAAGAGGCCTTGCGCCTGGCCGGAGCCGATGCCATGGCGTTCGACGCGGTGTTTTCCGATGTGGTCATGCCGGGCATCACCGGCGTCGCCCTGGCCCGCGAACTGCGCCAGCGCCGCCCCGATCTGCCGGTGATTCTGACGTCCGGCTATAGCGAGGAACTGGCACGCAGCGGTTACGAAGGTTTCGAGTTTCTCGCCAAGCCCTACTCCGCCGAACAGGTCTCGCGGATTCTCGGCAAGACCTGGCTCAAGGAAGCGGCCGCCGCGCCGTCAGTCGTGGTCGACGCCAGCGCGCTTGAGTAACTTCTTGCAACGCTCCGACAGATGAAACACCTGTAAGTGCTTGCCGGCCTTGGCGTAGCGCTCACGCAGGGTTTTCAACGCGGCAATCGCCGAGTAGTCGACAAAGCTCAGATGCCGGCAATCGAGGGTGACTTTGGCCGGATCGTTGGCCGGATCGAACCGGTTGAGAAACGGCGTGGTCGAGGCGAAGAACAGCGTGCCGTGCAGGCGATAGAGTTTGCTGCCATCGGCTTCCAGATGTTCATCGGCGTACAGCTCGCGCGCCTGCTGCCAAGCGAAATTGAGCGCGGCGATGATGATCCCGCACAGCACCGCCGTGGCCAGATCGGTGAACACCGTGATTGTGGTCACGGCGACAATCACCAGCACATCGTTGAGCGGCACCTTGTTGATCACCCGCAGCGAAGCCCAGGCGAAAGTCTGCTGCGAGACCACGAACATCACCCCCACCAGCGCCGCCAGCGGAATACGCTCGATCAGCGGTGACAGAAACAGGATAAACAGCAGAATCAGCACCCCCGCCACCACGCCGGACAAACGCCCGCGGCCACCGGAACTGAGGTTGATCACGGTCTGGCCGATCATCGCGCAACCGCCCATGCCGCCGAACGCACCCGAGACCATGTTCGCCGCGCCCAGCGCCACGCATTCACGATCCGGGTAGCCACGGGTTTCGGTGATTTCATCGGTGAGGTTGAGGGTCAGCAGGGTTTCCAGCAGGCCGACCAGCGCCATCAGAATCGCGTACGGCGCGATGATGCGCAGGGTTTCGAGGTTCCACGGGATGTCCGGCAAAGCGAATGTCGGCAGGCCACCGGCAATGTGCGCCATGTCGCCGAGGGTGCGGGTCGGCAGCCCGAACAGATAGACCAGCAGGCCGACGCCAAGGATCGCCACCAGGGCCGGCGGCACCGCTTTGGTCAGGCGCGGCAAGATGTAAACGATGGCCATGGTCAGCAACACCAGCCCGGTCATCAAGTACAACGGCATGCCGCTGAGCCAGTGTTCGCCGCTTTTGAAGTGTTCCAGTTGCGCCAAGGCAATAATGATCGCCAGGCCGTTGACGAAGCCGAGCATCACCGGGTGCGGCACCATGCGCACCAGTTTGCCCAAGCGCAGCAGCCCGAACGCCACCATGATCAAACCGCCCAGCAACACCGTCGCCAGCAGATATTGCACCCCGTGCTGCACCACCAGCGCAACGATCACCACCGCCATCGAACCGGCCGCACCGGAGACCATCCCCGGCCGGCCGCCAAACAGTGCGGTGAGCGTACAAATGATGAAAGCGCCATACAGGCCCATCAGCGGATTGAGGTGCGCCACCAGCGCAAATGCAATGCATTCGGGCAACAGGGCAAACGAGGTGGTGAGTCCGGCCAGGACATCGGCGCGCAGACGAATCGGTTTCATGGCTTACCTGATGTGCGCGGCCGCCGGGCGCGGCCGCGGATGTTCGCAAAAAAGAGGGAGGCGAATGTTACGGAATTGTTCGGCTTCGGGCCAGTGATACGCTGACACGGATTGGCACGGGCTTTATGCTGCCGTCCTTATTCACTCAATGGATTCGAGCATGTTTGCGTTTCTGTCGGCCCGTGAAGTCTGTCAGCGCCTGCGCGAGGCGGCGCTGGGTGTGCTTGCGTTCGAAGTCCGCGAAGTGATTTCCGAATCCGGTTTGATTGCCGTGGATATCGAGGGCTGGCACGTGCTATTGGATTTTGCCGAGGGCCGCTTGCATCACTGTGAATACGCGCGCAACTGCGCCGGGGACGAAGCGTCGCTGGACACCTGGCAGCGTTATGGCACCGACCCGGTGAGCCTGCTCAGCACATGGGAACTGGCGCAGATCGAGCGGTTGCTGCAGCCTCCGTGTTGAATGTAGCGACCGCTTCGTGAGCAAGCTCACTCCCACCTTTGATTTGCGGCAGACACAAGAGAATTGACGCCGCCGGTCCCTGTGGGAGCGAGCTTGCTCGCGAAGGCGTCAGGCCAGTCAACGAAGAGGGTGCGGCTGATGGCCTCATCGCGAGCAGGCTCACTCCTACAAGTTTCGCGTACGCTCAGAAAGTTATTTTTGCAGCCGGTTTAACATCGGTGCGTGCCACGGCGCTGGTGAGTGCCGCAAAATCCTTGTTGTGTTGCGCAATGATGTCCTCGGCAGTCATGGTGCCGTTATCGACCGTCGAGTGCGCGTCTTGCGCGACGACGACGTCGTAGCCCAGCTCATGTGCGCTGCGCACGGTGGCGTTGACGCAGTAATCGGTTTGCAGACCGCAGATCACCAGGCGCTCGAAGTCTTCGACGGGTAGCAGTTTGCCGAGGTCGGTCTGGTAGAACGAGTCGCCGGTGGTTTTGCCTACGCGCAGGTCCTTGGCGGAAGTCTGCAGATCTTTGGCGAGCTGCCAGCCATCCGTACCGCGAACGAACGGGCCGTCTTTTTCTTCATGTTGAATCAATACCACCGGAACGCCTGCCTTCCGCGCGCGTTGGCTCAAATCATTGATCGTGGCGATCATCGGATCGATTTCAAAGCACTGATACTCACCCGAGCACAGCGCCTGCTGGACGTCGATGATCAGTAATGCGGTGGTCATGTCGAGCCTTCCTTGATCAGTCCTTGAGAATGGGGCGGACTTGCGCCCGCCCCTTTTTACTCCGCTCAATAACCCAATGACAAGCCGGTATTACGCCGTGGATCGTTAGCGCCGTAGAAGCGATTCTTGCCAACCGGTTTGCCGCCCAGCGACGGCGCGCCGACCAGAATCGCAGCGATGTGGTTGGCATCCTGCGGGCCGGCAAACTTGTGGCCCCAGCTTTCGAGCAGCTTCCTGGTATCGGGACTGGCGGCAAAATCTTCGAGGTTGGTTTCTTCCGGCATCCATTGTTGATGGAAGCGCGGCGCATCAACCGCTTCCTGCAGGCCCATGCCGTAATCGATGACGTTGAGCATGGTCAGCAAGGTTGCGGTGATGATCCGGCTGCCGCCCGGGGTGCCAACCACCATCACCACTTTGCCGTCCTTGGTGACGATGGTCGGACTCATCGACGACAGCGGCGCCTTGCCCGGCGCGATGGCGTTGGCTTCGCCCTGCACCAGACCGTACATGTTCGGTACGCCGACCTTGGACGTGAAGTCGTCCATCTCGTCATTGAGAATTACCCCGGTCTTGCTCGCCATCACGCCCGCGCCGAACCAGTCGTTGAGGGTGTAGGTGACCGACACCGCATTGCCCCATTTGTCGACGATCGAATAGTGAGTGGTGTTGCTGCCTTCATGGGGCGCGACCCCGGGTTTCAGCTCAGCGGAAACACCGGCCTTCTGTGGCTGGATGGCGTTACGCAACTGGGTTGCGTACTGCTTGTCCAGCAGATGTTCGATCGGATTCTTTACGAAATCCGGGTCGCCGAGGTAGCTGTTGCGATCCACGTAAGCGTGGCGCATGGCTTCGATCTGATAGTGCATGCCCTGGGCGGAGTGAAAGCCCAGCTCTTTCATGGGATAGCCTTCAAGGATGTTCATGATCTGGCAGATCACGACCCCGCCGGAGCTGGGCGGCGGCGCCGAGACCACGTGGTAGCCGCGGTAATCGCACTCCACCGGGGCCAGCTCACGGGTCTTGTATTTATCGAGATCGGCCTGAGTGATGATGCCCTTGTTGGCCTGACTGGAAGTGACGATGGCGTCGGCGACCCAGCCTTTATAGAAACCGTCGGCGCCTTGGTCGGAAATCGTCCGCAGGGTTTTCGCCAGGTCCTTCTGCACCAGTATTTGTCCGACCTGCATCGGCTCGCCCTGGCTGAGAAAAATCGAACCGGAGTCGCGCATGTCCTTTTTGAACACGTCGGTGGCGTACTCCAACAGCTCGACGTCGCCCTGCTCCAGCACAAAGCCGTCCTCGGCCAGTTTGATCGCCGGCGCGATCATTTCCTTGCGCGGTTTGGTACCGTACTTGCTCAGCGCCAGCTCCATGCCGGAAACGGTACCCGGCACGCCAACCGCGAGGTGGCCGCGGGTACTCAGCTCCGGAATGACGTTGCCGGCCTTGTCCAGGTACATGTCGGCGGTGGCGGCCAGCGGCGCTTTTTCGCGGAAATCGAGGAATGTTTTGCGCCCGTCCGCCAGTTGCAGGGTCATGAAGCCGCCACCGCCAAGGTTGCCCGCAGCGGGATAAACCACCGCCAGCGCGTAACCCACCGCGACCGCTGCGTCCACGGCGTTACCGCCGTTTTTCAATACGTCGACGCCGACATGGGTCGCCAGATGTTGCGCGGTGACGACCATGCCGTTTTCGCCGGCAACCGGCGCCACCGAAGCGGCGTGAGTCATCAGACAGCTGAGGGCCAGTGAGGTCGCGATCAGCGTTCTGGCCAAGGGTTCGTACTTCATGAGTCGATCTCTTTTTTGTTTTTCGGGACTGGGCGAAACAACGGGCAACGCTTGAAGAGCAACAAGCAGTATGGCCGGCTTTGGGTTTTGCGCCCGCCGATCAGGCAGTATGCTGAGCGCTGTTACCGCGCCGACCCGGAGCCTGTCGCCATGCCTTACACGTTCATCACCCTTCCCTCGCCCGTCGGCGCGCTGAAGCTGGTCGCGAACGGCTCGCGACTGGCGGCCATCCTCTGGGAAAACGACAAACCGAACCGGGTGCGTCTCGGACCGATGGACGAAGCGCCGGACAATCCGATCCTGATGAAAACCGCCCGGCAGCTTGAAGAATATTTTGCCGGTACCCGCAATTGCTTCGATCTGGAGCTGGATTTCGCCGGCACGGCGTTTCAGAAAAAAGTCTGGGCGGCATTGCTGACCATCCCCTTTGGGCAAACGCGCACTTACCGCCAGATCGCGGAACAGATCGGCAATCCGACCGCAGTGCGGGCGGTCGGTGCCGCGAACGGGCGCAACCCGATTTCCATCGTGGCGCCGTGCCATCGAGTTATCGGCGCCTCCGGAAAACTCACCGGGTTTGCCGGCGGGCTTGAAGCCAAAGAGCGCTTGCTGACGCTGGAGGGTGGCCAATGGTCAGCGGTGGGCAAAACAGGCGATTTGTTTTAGCCACCACGACAGATCAATAGATCGCAGGCTTTGGCAGCTCCTAACCTGGTTTTTTGTAGGCGCTGACGAAGGCTGCGATTTTTTGATTTACAGGGCAAAGACGTCAGTCATCGCCGCGTATTGCAACAACATGATGGTCTTGGCATCGCAGATCTCGCCACGCTTAAACGCCGCCAGCGCCTCGTCAAATCCCCATTCCAGCACTTCCAGCTCTTCGGTTTCTTCTTCCAGGCCACCGCCCTCGCCGACCCTGGAAGCCGCGTCGTACTCGGCAACGAAGAAATGCAGTTTCTCGGTCACCGAACCGGGGCTCATGTACGCCTCGAAAACTTTTTTCACGTCATGCACGCGATAGCCGGTTTCCTCCTCGGCTTCATCCCGAATCCGTTGTTCCGGCGCGGCGCCCTCCAGTAAACCTGCCGCCACTTCGATCAGCAAACCATCATGGCCATTGACGAATACGGGCAAACGGAACTGCCGCGTCAGCACCACCGTGCGTTTGTGGCGGTTGAACAGCAGAATCGCCGCGCCGTTACCCCGGTCGTACACCTCACGGGTCTGGCGTTGCCACTCGCCATTGTTGCGACGGTAATCGAAGGTGATTTTTTTCAGCAGGTACCAGTCGTGGGACAGCACCTGAGTGTCGATGATGTTGACCCGCTCGGCTGTGTTGGACATCGCGTCTGATCCTTTTGTCATGAGGCCTTTCACTGGGATAAACGCCCTGTTTCTGGGGCGCCAAGGCCAAACCATATATCGCCTCACAAGGCGTGTCGAACCGTCCTACAGACATCGCCTACTTACCCGACTTCTTTCCTCTTTGTTCCCCCGCAAAGTCTGCGCTCCTGTTTTTTCACGTGCGCGAGCGACTGCAAATGTTTCAACCCGATCGACTACTGGCCCTGAACAACAGCATCGGCCTGCTGGTGGTGGCCGCGCTGAATCCCGAACAGCCGGATTTCGAAACCCTCATCAGCGAGTTCCGCCTGTGCCTGAACAACTACGAGGCCTGGGCCGAGCAGTTCTGGACCGGGACGGCGCTCGATATCGAGCAGGTATTCAAGGTCGGTAACGATGTGCGGTTGAGCGCGCCGACCACCTCGCGTCAGCCGATCAGTTCATCGGTGGTCATGTGCCCGTCCAGCGGCCCGCTGACCCTGGTGCATTTGTTCGAAGCGGCGCGCTTTGTGCCGATCGGCGACACCCCGGTGACCCTCGAACCGGTGCTGAGCGACATCGACGGCGTGCTGACCTTCGGTGAGCCATTGCGCCACACCATCGGCCCGAGCGGGATTCTGGAGGTCACCGATTGCCAGCGGGGCCAGCGTTATCGCATCACCTTCTTTCCCGATGTGTCCACCGCCCATGTGCGCGCCCTGTATGCCTCTTATGCAGGGATCATTGGCAGTCTGGAAGGCTGGCTGCGCAGCGAATGGATAGGCTTTCAGCCGCAATGGACAGAGTTTTCCAGCGCCGGTTTTCTCGACCGTTACGGGCAGTTGCAACAGGCGGACTGGCGCGGGCTCGAAAACGCCCTGAATGGCGTTTGGGATGACATCCAGCAGCTATTCGCCTTGCTCGCGGACTTGCAGGCGAACAGCGAAAAGCTCCTGGAATACCTGAGCGAAGTTGAGCTTGCGGCGCTGCTTGCGGCGTCCAGCGAGGCCATCGCCAACGTCTTGCTGATGCTCAGCGACGAGCCGCTGCTGTTCATTCATCTGGCCGCGTTCAGCAGTTGGCTGAAAATGCTGCCGCCGCAATACCTGGCCGAAGTGGTGGCTGAGGTGCGGGTCGAATTGCTGATCAGTTTTGTGCTGATGCGCGTGTCCGCTGGCGTTGGCGTGCCGATGCGCTTGAGCAGCAAGGTGCTGGCGAAAATCAAGTCGCCACGGGCGCGGGAATGGCTGGCGGCTTCGGCGTTGCGCTTGGCTGAACTGACTTCGACACCCGATTTCAACCAGCATGCGGTGGCGTTGAAGCCGTTGATGCTTCATGCGCGTGACGTTGAGCTGAAGCCGACGCCGTCGATTCCGTTGAACATTCGGCAGGCGGATTCGGTGAGGTTGAGCGTGCCGAATCCGGCGCCACTTGCGCGGGAAAAATCGCAAGGCATGACGCGGCTTGAGCGTCATGAATCCCACGACGACGTTCCCGACCAAGCGAAAAACCCCAACGGCGACAGCGCCGATTGCTCCTCGCTGACCTGTACCAACGGCTGCCCGGTGTCGATGGTCACCGGCGAAGAGCTGCTGACCCTCACCGACGCGGTACTGGATGGCGTGCTGCCGTTCGAGTTCACCCGTTTGTACCGCTCCAGCGCGGTGGAGATCGATATCGGCCTCGGGTTTGGCTGGAGCCATTCGCTGGCCCATCGCCTGGCTTTCGATGGCGACGGCGTGGTCTGGATCGACCACGAGAACCGCCGCACGCGGTTTCCGCTACCCAACGCTGCGCGCCCGGCGATTCATAACAGCCTGTCGCGGGCGGCGATCTTTCTGGGCGATGAGCCCGAAGAGCTGATCCTCGCCCCGGCCGGCGACAGTCCGCGGTTTTACCACTTTCGCGCCGGACGGCTGACAGCGATCAGCGATGTGTTCGGCAATCGTCTGACCGTGCAGCGCGATCGCGCCGACCGGATTCAGCGCCTGGACAACGGCGCCGGGCGTGCGCTGTTGTTGCGTTATGACCGGGCGCAATTGCTCGGTGTCGATTACCAGATTTTTCAGAACGGCGAATGGACGACCGAGCAGACGCTGGTCAGCTACCGCTTTGATCCCCGCCAACGCCTGCTGGCCGCAACCAACGCGGTCGGCGACAGCGAGCGGTACGACTACGACGACCACCACGTCATCCTGCAGCGGCAACTGACCGGCGGCGCGAGTTTTTTCTGGGAGTGGGAACGAACAGGCAAAGCGGCGCGTTGCGTGCGGCACTGGGCCTCGTTCTCGCAGATGAACACCCGTTACGTCTGGAACGATGACGACGCCAGCGTGACGGTGCATTACGTCGACGGCACCGAAGAGGTCTACGTCCACGACGAGCGCGCGCGGCTGGTGCGGCAGGTCGCGGCCGATGGTGGCGAGCGGCTCAAGGCTTATGACTTGGCAGGTCGCCTGATCGCCGAGCAGGATCCGCTCGGTGCCGTCACCGAATACCGCTACGACGAGGTCGGGCGGCTGATCGCGCTGATTCCGCCGGACGATACGCCAACGTCCTACGAGTACCGCAACGGTTTTCTCTACAAGCGTTGCCGTGGCGAGGCGGTGTGGATCTATCGGCGCAATGCCGAGGGCGCGGTCACCGAAGCGGTCGACCCCGACGGTCAGGTCACCCATTACTACTACAACCTGCGTGGCCAGTTGTTGTCGCTGCGCTATCCCGACAGCAGCCGGCATCGCTGGGTGTGGAATGAACTCGGCCAGCTCATCGAAGAAACCCTGCCAAACGGTGGCGTGCGGCGCTTTTCCTACGACGCGCTGGGGCGAAGGACCACCACGCAGGACGAGTTTGGCGTCATCAGCCGTCAGCAGTGGGACGCCGCCGGCCGGCTGATCCTGACGACTTCTCCTACGGGCGCCAGTCGCGCCTACAGCTACGGTGCCTACGGTCAGGTCACCGCCGAACGCGACGAACTCGGACGCATCACCCG
>NZ_JABWQQ010000035.1:0-34597 GCF_014268555.1 Pseudomonas sp. SWRI111
ACCTCCAAGTCACCAGCGAGGCCACCACAGCCAAGCTGGTTGCGCTTACGCGCAACGCGCCATGCCTGGCGCACACACAAAAAAGCCCCGACCATCACGGCTCGGGGCTTTTGCTTTTCAGCCTTTTATCAATCGCGTAAATCCGACTCATGAATCGGCTGATCCCGATGGGTCGCCCGCTGATACTGCGCAGGCCACACCGCTTTACGTCCTCCCAGATCATCGTCGGCATGCAGCGGCCAGTATGGATCACGCAGCAATTCCCGCGCGAGGAAGATGATATCGGCCTGACAGGTACGCAGGATGTGCTCGGCCTGTGCGGGCTCGGTAATCATGCCTACGGTGCCGGTGGCGATGCCTGACTCTTTGCGCACCCGTTCGGCGAAGCGCGTTTGATAACCCGGCCCGACCGGAATCTCAGCATTGGCCGCGGTACCGCCCGACGACACGTCAATCAGATCGGCCCCCAGCGTGTGCAGACGTCGCGCCAGCTCCACGGTTTCATCCGGGTTCCAGCCGTCCTCCACCCAGTCGGTCGCCGAGACGCGGACAAACACCGGCAACTCTTCCGGCCACACCGCCCTCACCGCTTCGGTGACTTGCAGCACCAGACGGATGCGGTTTTCGAACGAACCGCCGTACTGATCGCGACGTTGATTGCTCAGCGGTGAAAGAAACTGATGCAGCAGATAGCCGTGCGCTGCGTGCACCTCGACCACACTGAAACCTGCTGTCAACGCGCGCTTGGCAGCGTCGACGAAGGCCTGAATCACTTCGGCGATCTGCTGCTCATCGAGCTGTTTCGGTTGGGTGTGCTGGGGATCAAAGGCAATCGGCGATGGCCCGACCGGTGTCCAGCCGCCATCCTCGGGTTTGACGCTGCCATGTTTGCCGATCCACGGCCGGTGGGTGCTGGCCTTGCGTCCGGCGTGGGCCAGTTGAATGCCGGCCACCGCGCCTTGTGCGGTAATGAAACGGGTGATGCGTTGCAGCGGCGCGATCTGTTCGTCGTTCCACAGACCGAGATCTTCGGCGGTGATCCGCCCGTCGGCCGTGACCGCTGTGGCTTCAGTGAAAACCAGACCGGCGCCGCCCACCGCACGGCTGCCGAGATGCACCAGGTGCCAGTCGTTGGCCAGGCCATCGACGCTGGAGTACTGGCACATCGGCGAAACCGCGATGCGGTTGGGCAAAGTCAGTTGGCGAAGGGTAAAGGGTTCAAGCAGCAGACTCATGGGGCACCTCTCGAATCAGTGGGCAGGCTCCAGGGTTCTGTTTGAAAAGTCGACGAGTGACAGAAAAAGGTGCAGCACCCGCCCCCGCGGGCAAAAATTCGACAGGACGTCACAAGGCCAATCAAGCAGTGCTTAGAGCCTAGTCGACAACCGCCGATGCGGGAGGGTTCAGAGTGATTCAGGGTGTGATAGGACGCTTTCGCGAGCAGGCTCGCTCCCACAAGGACACCACCGTACCTGTGGGAGCGAGCCTGCTCGCGAAGGGCTTAACGCGGTTCGATATGGGCAATCATCAACTGCACGGTCTCGTTGCCGCGAAACTCGTTTACGTCGAGCTTGTAGGCCAGCTCTACCCACTGAATCGTCGGATTCGGCCAGATATCGCGATCAATCCCGAAGGCGATGCCGTCGAGTTTCACCGAGCCGCACTCGCTTTTCAGCACCACTTTCAGGTGCCGCTCGCCAACGACGCGCTGCTCGACCAACTGAAAAACGCCGTGAAACACCGGCTCCGGGAAATGCTGCCCCCACGGCCCGGCGTGACGTAAAGCGCGCGCCAGTTCCAGGTGGAACTCTTCAACCGCCAGAGTGCCATCGGTGAGCATCCGCCCGGTAAGGTCTTCCTCGCGAAGTTGTCGACGCACTTCGGCGTCGAATGCTTCGGCGAACAGCGGAAAATTCTCCTGGCGCAGGGTCAGACCGGCCGCCATCGCATGGCCGCCGTACTTGGCGATCAGCGTCGGGTGTTGTGCGGCCACTACGCTCAAGGCATCGCGAATGTGGAAGCCTTGCACCGAACGTCCCGAGCCCTTGAGCAGCCCATCGCCGGCATCGGCGAAGGCGATGGTCGGGCGGAAATACCGTTCTTTCATGCGCGAAGCGAGAATACCGATCACCCCCTGATGCCATTCAGGATCGAATAAACACAGACCAAACGGCATCGATTCGACCGGCAAGTCCTTGAGCTGTGCCAGTGCCTCGCGCTGCATGCCCTGCTCGATGGATTTGCGATCCTGGTTCATGCCGTCCAGTTGCGCGGCCATTTCCCGGGCCAGATGGGCGTCAGCCGTGAGGAGGCATTCGATGCCCAGGCTCATGTCGTCCAGGCGCCCGGCGGCGTTCAGACGCGGGCCGACGATAAAGCCCAGATCGGTGGAAGTGATGCGCGCAGCATCACGCTTGGCCACTTCCAGAATCGCCTTGATCCCCGGCCGCGCGCGCCCAGCGCGAATCCGCTCCAGCCCCTGGTGAACGAGGATGCGGTTGTTGGCATCCAGCGGCACCACGTCGGCAACGCTGCCCAGGGCCACAAGGTCAAGCAGTTCGCCAATGTTCGGTTGGGGCTTGCTTTCGTACCAGCCGAGGCTGCGCAGGCGCGCGCGCAGCGCCATCAAGACATAGAAAATCACCCCGACGCCGGCCAGTGCCTTGCTCGGGAATTCGCAACCGGGCTGGTTCGGATTGACCAGCGCATCGGCCTGCGGCAGCTCATCGCCGGGCAAATGGTGGTCAGTAATCAGGACTTTCAAACCCGCACGCCTGGCCGCTGCGACGCCTTCGACACTTGAAATACCGTTATCCACGGTAATCAGCAATTGCGGTTCGCGGGTCAACGCGACGTCGACGATTTCCGGCGTCAGGCCATAACCGTATTCGAAGCGGTTGGGCACCAGATAATCGACATGGGCTGCGCCCAGCAGGCGCAAGCCAAGCACACCGACGGTGCTGGCGGTGGCGCCGTCCGCATCGAAGTCACCGACGATAAGAATGCGCTGATGCTGTTCCAGCGCGGTCACCAGCAAGTCCACCGCCGCATCGATGCCCTTGAGCTGTTGAAACGGAATCAACCGCGCCAGACGCTTGTCCAGCTCTGCCTCCGATTGCACGCCCCGCGCCGCGTACAGGCGGGTCAGCAGTGGTGGCAAATCACCCAGGAAGGGCAGCGTGGCAGGCAGTTGACGAGGTTCGATACGCATGGGGTGACGGAGACTTCTCTTCAGTACGTGGGATTAATCAGCAGTGCCGCGACCTCAGCCGCGCTCGCCTTGCAGCCATTGCAGCTGGACTTCGTGCTGACCGCGGTCGTCGGTGACGAAGATCGTCCCTTCGCTGATCATCACGTCCCACTTGATCACGCGGGGCATGTCCTTGGCGAGGGTCTCCAGCACTTCCTGCGGGACCGCGGCGATGTTGACGTTCTTCAGGTTCTTGATCGCCGGGATCACCTTGGTTTCCCAGACGCGCAGACTGCCGTAGGCCAGCAGACTGGTGCGCTCGGTGCGGCGCGAGCACCAGGTCAGGCGATCGGCGTCTGGCTGGCCGACTTCGATCCAGTGCAGGACGCGGTCGTCCAGACTCTTTTCCCACAGCGCAGGTTCATCCACGTCTGACAGACCACGGCCGAACGACAACTGCTCGTTGTACCAGAGAGCGTAGGCCAGCAGCCGCACGGTCATGCGCTCTTCGGTCTCCGAAGGGTGACGGGCGATGGTCTGCTTGACGCTCTCGTAGACGCTGCGGTCGAGGTCGGTGAGGTTCAGTTCAAATTTGTAGGTGGTGGACGGCTGGGCCATGAACGGGCTTCTTGATACGAGGAAAGTCGGCAAGTCTAACCGATGCGGCAGGCAATCATCGAATTGATGGCGATCAACCTGCGGCGCCTGACAGCCGGCTATGTTAAAACGCTGTATCCGCACAACGTCGTCCTACAGGATCGAGTATGCCGTTCGCCAACAAACCGCTCAGCGGTGTTAAAGTCATTGAATTGGGTACGCTGATTGCCGGGCCGTTTGCCTCACGCATTTGCGGCGAGTTCGGCGCTGAAGTCATCAAGATCGAGTCGCCGGACGGCGGTGATCCGCTGCGCAAGTGGCGCAAATTGTACGAAGGGACTTCGTTGTGGTGGTTTGTGCAGGCGCGCAACAAGAAGTCGCTGACGCTCAACCTCAAGCACCCCGACGGTTTGGCGATCCTGAAAAAACTGCTCGGCGAAGCCGATATCCTTATCGAGAACTTCCGCCCCGGCGTGCTGGAAAAACTCGGCCTGGGCTGGGACACCCTGCACGCCCTCAATCCAAAACTGGTGATGGTGCGCCTGTCCGGATTCGGCCAGACCGGCCCGATGAAAGATCAGCCAGGTTTCGGCGCGGTCGGTGAGTCCATGGGCGGCCTGCGTTATATCACCGGCTTCGAGGACCGACCGCCGGTGCGCACCGGGATCTCCATCGGCGATTCGATTGCCGCGCTGTGGGGCGTGATTGGCGCGTTGATGGCCCTGCGGCACCGCGAGGTCAACGGCGGGCTTGGCCAAGTGGTCGACGTGGCCTTGTATGAAGCCATTTTCGCCATGATGGAAAGCATGGTGCCGGAATTCGATGTGTTCGGTTTCATCCGCGAGCGCACCGGCAACATCATGCCCGGCATCACGCCCTCCTCGATCCACACCAGCGCCGACGGCAAACATGTGCAGATTGGCGCCAACGGCGATGCGATCTTCAAGCGCTTCATGCTGATCATCGGCCGCGAAGACCTCGCCAATGACCCGACGCTGACCAGCAATGACGGGCGCGACAATCGCCGCGACGAGTTGTACGGCGTGATCGATCGTTGGGTCAATTCGTTGCCGCTGCAAAGCGTGCTCGAGCTGCTCAATCAGGCCGAGGTGCCGGCCAGCCGGATCTTCAGCGCCGAGGATATGTTCAGCGATCCTCAGTACCTGGCCCGGGAAATGTTCCTGCACGCCAAGCTGCCCGACGGAAAGGACTTCAAGATGCCGGGCATCGTGCCGAAACTCTCTGAAACACCAGGCAGTTCCGAATGGGTCGGACCGCAGCTGGGTGAACACAATGCGCAGGTACTGCACGACCTTGGCTACGACGAAAAACAGATCGCCCGGTTGCGCGAAGATGGCGCCATTTGAGCTGAGCCCCCTCCAGACATCCGGCAACAACCGAGCCCGTCACGGGTGGACATGGCGGCTGTTCGGCCTGATGTTTCTGCTCACCGTGTCGGCCGGAGCGCAGGCGAAACCGACCTTGATCTGGCTGCTGCGCGACTTGCCGCCGATGACGATACTGGAGGGTCCGAAACAGGGCCAGGGCGTGATCGATCAACTGATACCGCTGTTGATCGCCGGCATGCCGCAATATGAACATTCACTGATGCGAGTCAACCGCGCGCGCGGCCTGCAAATGCTCCATGAAAACCCCTTTGCCTGCGATCCGGCGCTGCTGTGGAGCCGCGCGCGCGCGCAATGGATTGCCTATTCGATCCCGGCCGTTCGCGCCGTAAGCAATGGACTGGTGGTCCGTCAGCAGGATCGAAACATGCTCAAGCCCTATCTGGTGGCAGGCGAGGTCAACCTGTCCGCTCTGTTGGCGGGTGGCGAGCGAAAAGTTGGCGTAGTCGCCGGGCGCAGCTATGGCGAATTTCTCGACAGCGTCCTGGACAGCGCCCCGGGCAGCGCGCTGACCGTCCATTACGCTGACGATGCGCTGAGCAATCTGCTGTCCATGCAGCGTATGGGTCGACTGCAGCTGGTGATGGGCTATTGGCCGGAAATCCGCTATCAAGCAAAACAGGCGCAGATTGCCGAGGATGAGCTGGCGTTTTACTCGATCCAGGGCACCGAGAAATATCTCTCCAGCTACGTCGGCTGTTCCGATACAAAGCTGGGACGGCAGGCCATCAAGGAGATCAACCGGTTGCTCCGCGCCCTGCCCCGCGAGCCGCTGGACCAGCGCTACGCCGCGTGGCTGGACCCTGAGCGCCAAACCGATTATCTGGAACACGCCCGGGCGTTTTTCAAGGATCAGGCTGCCCGATGAACAAACGCCGGGCAAAAAGAAACCCCGAGTAGTGGGGAGACAACCCGGGGTTAAACGTGGTCTGTAAAAAGACCCGTAGCAGCAAGCGACAAGCACCGGAGCACAATGCTTGATCCTGCTGTTATGGGGTCTGACTGACAGGGATGCAGGAAGGTTCCCACAAAATAAATTTCATCTTCAGAGCAGCGCACGCTTGTCCAGCGCTGCATTGCGTAACGCTGCGATGACGCAGGGTTCCAGCCGTCCTTCGGCAATCATCACGTCACGGTGCAAGCCATCGACGACATCCGTCAGCAAGCGTTTGTCGCTTAACTGGGCCTGATTGAATTCGCGTTCAACGACAATCGCGCCATTGCCGTTCTTCAGGGTGACCAGGCATTCGCCATGGCTGCCGCGAGGGGTCAACGTCACGTGATACGGGCTCAGAGCCTCACCGAGCAATAGACTGATACTTTCCATCTCGATCTCCACTCAATAGTCCGAAAACATTGTGCCTGGGGCGTGCTCACAATAAGTGACCATCGGCCCGAGAAGAAAGTTCTGCCTGCAGGCGCCTCGATCCGGGCATGGCGCCGGCCTGACAGAGCATGCCTGGCGAAGATTACAGAACAAAAACGACCCGCTTCAAGCCCCGACAGGCTGCAACGGGGTCAACAGGTAGTTGTCCAGCAGGCCTCGCATCAATACCGCCGAGACCGGCGTTTGCAAGCGCCCGAGCAGGCGCAGGCGATGCTCGTACAACAAGGGTTCGAGATCGCTCAGCAGGCTCGCGGCGACCGAGCCCAGCAGGATCAGGGCACGCGCCTCTTGCTCGACCGCCAGATGCCGGATCAGGGCCAGGCCCTCGCCGCCCTTGAGCTGCGGATCGCAAATGGCGATGTCAACCGCACCGCGATGCCCCAGCGAACACATGGCCGAGGCCAGCGACGGCGCCGTCAGTACGTCATAAATGCCAACGGCATTGAGCATTTGGTGCAATGCCATCAGCTGGAACGGGTTAGGTTCGAATATCAGGACTTTAAGCGAGCGCATGGGCGACCTCTGGAACGACAATCGCGGACTCTCACCGCATTTGTCGTTCACTCTAGGGCAGGCGTCTTAAGCCTCCCATCAGAAAAGTAGCCGCGTCTTATAGGACATTTCCCATCTTCAATGCAGACATCTGCATCCGCTCTCTACCCGACGCTGGGTGATGTCCGTCCAGCCTCCCAGCAATCCGCGTAATTTGCCGTCGGCACTGTAAAACGGCACCGTCCACTGATAGACCTCGCGCGGCCCGCTCTTGAACTGCAACTGACGATTACTGAAGCGCGCTTTACGCGTGCGCAGTTGCACCATGAACTCATCGTGCAGCGTCCTTGCGGTGGTTTCCGGCAGCGCGTCGACCTCGAACAACAGCCGTCCTTGCACTTGATCCAGGCGAACCGAGAGCGCCTCTTCGTAACTGCGATTACACAGAATCAAGCGTCCCTGCAGGTCACGCACGAACAGCGGATCGGGCATTGAATCGATCAACGCCTGCTGAAACGCCAGTTGATCGCTCAGATCCTTTTCCGCTTCGCGGCGCAGCTTGATCACCGCCGTCAACCGCCGGTTCCACACCAATGACAGCAGACCGAACAGCCCCAGCCCGCCCATTCCCCAAAAACCCCACTGTGCCAGCCGTTGACTGACCGACGGCACGGGCACCGGTGTGATGCCCTCCAGCCATTTCAGGCGAATGGATCGCAGTTCAGCGGCGGGAAACGCCTCCAGCGCCTTGTTGAGAATGCTCAGCAGCACCGGCAAGCCCTTGCGTACGGCCAAGTGGTCGGCCTCCCATTTGCCTTCGACCAGTCCGCCGACCTTGAGCAAGCCCAGCGGATAAAGCTGCGCGCCGATTTCGTTTTCGATGGTCGCGTAGGCTTCGCCACTCTCGACGAGCGCCCGAGCCTCGGCGTAGGTTTTGACCGAGCGTATGTTTATCGCCGGGTAGTCACGCCGAATCACGTCCTCCAGAGCATGCCGCGCCGGTAGCACCACTGTGCGCTGGCTCAGTTGTTCAAACGACTCCACCGCCGGCGCGCCGGAGCGCCCGACAAATACCCAGCCCGCCCCGCCGAAGGCATGGCTGAAATCCAGGAACAGCTTGCGCTCATCGCTCATCGCCAACGTTGTGCTGATATCCGCCGACCCGCTTTCGAGGCGTTCGAGCATGTGATCGGTGGAGAATGACTCCTGATGCTCGAATTGCAGTCCGGTCATCGCGCTGACGCGTTTGAGTACGTCGTTGTTGAGGCCACTCCAATGTCCGTGCTCATCCTGAAACAGATACAACGGGTACTGCACCGAGGCCACCGCCACTGTAGGGTTTTCACGAATCCATTCACGTTCATGCTCTTCCAGCTCGATAGGCTCAATACCGCTGGCCACAGCCTCCCCATGCAACGCCAACTGCGCCGCCATCCCTGCCTGCCCCCAGCCGAGCACTGCCAATAACAACAACCAGCCCAGTGCCGGTTTAACACCTCTATAAAACCGCATTGCCACTTCCTTCGTGATCGGCTCACCCGTCCTTCGAGGGTGAAAACCCGAGCAGTGTGGCAGCAGAAACAAAAAAGCCCGTCAGGAGACGGGCTTCAAAATGTGACAGCTTTTGCAGGCTTAGAGCGGTTTGCCGCGGTTGCCATGCTGGCTGACAAAGGCCTGCACGGCTTTCAGCTCGTTTGGCAGAACAGTGCAGCGCTCGTTTCGCTCAAACAAATCAGAAAGATGTGCAGGTAGTTCGAGCGCTTTTCCTACACCGGCTTTCTCGACCGCGTCCGGAAACTTGACCGGGTGGGCGGTGCCGAGAATGACCATCGGGATGTCCAGGCTGCGACGGCATTCGCGCGCGGCCTTCACACCGATGGCAGTGTGCGGGTCAAGGACTTCACCCGTCTGCTCGTAGACTTCAGCGATGGTTTCGCAGGTCTGCGCATCGTCTACGGCCAGTGAGTCGAACAGCTTGCGCGCTTCGGTCCAGCGCTCTTGCTCGACGCTGAAGCTGCCGTCCTTTTTGAACGAGTTCATCAGGCCGGCAATCGCCGCACCATTGCGACCGTGCAGGTCGAACAGCAGGCGTTCGAAGTTCGACGACACCATGATGTCCATCGATGGCGACAGCGTGGCGTGCAGGGTTTCCTTGACGTACTGATTGCCGCTCATGAAGCGGTGCAGGATGTCGTTGCGGTTGGTGGCGACGATCAACTGGTTGATCGGCAGGCCCATGTTCCGCGCCAGGTAACCGGCGAAGATGTCGCCGAAGTTGCCGGTCGGCACCGAGAACGACACCGAACGTGCCGGCCCGCCCAACTGCAGGGCAGCGTGGAAGTAGTAGACGATCTGGGCCATGATCCGCGCCCAGTTGATCGAGTTCACTGCGACCAAGCGCGTGCCCTTGAGGAAGCTCTGGTCGGCGAAGCTGGCCTTGACCATTTCCTGGCAGTCATCGAAGTTGCCTTCGATGGCGATGTTGTGAATGTTCTCGCCGAAAATCGTCGTCATCTGCCGACGCTGCACTTCCGACACACGGTTGTGCGGGTGCAGGATGAAGATGTCGACGTTTTCGCAGTGCTTGCAACCTTCGATGGCGGCCGAACCGGTATCACCGGAAGTGGCACCGACGATCACCACGCGCTCGCCGCGTTTTTCCAGCACGTAGTCGAGCAGGCGACCGAGCAGTTGCAGGGCGAAGTCCTTGAACGCCAGGGTCGGGCCGTGGAACAGCTCCATCACCCATTCATTGCCATTGAGCTGACGCAGCGGCGCGACGGCGCTGTGGGCGAACACGCCGTAGGTTTCTTCAAGAATCTTTTTGAAATCGGCGTCCGGAATGCTGCCGGTGACGAACGGGCGCATCACCCGGAAAGCCAGTTCGTGATACGGCAGGCCGGCCCAGGAAGCGATCTCTTCCTGGGTGAAACGTGGCAGGTTTTCCGGAACGTACAGACCGCCGTCGGTCGCGAGACCGGCCAGCAGGACGTCTTCGAAATTCAGGGCCGGTGCCTGGCCGCGAGTACTGATATAACGCATAGGGGCAAACCTTTGGTTTGAGCTGCAAGCGGTAAGCTGCAAGCTACAAGTGAAAAGCGGCTGTGCTTTTACTTGCAGCTTGAAGCTTGAAGCTTGCCGCTGCTGTTAATTCAAATGTTCGACACGGATCCGTACAACCGGGCCGTCGACACCCGCCAGCGCTTCAAGGGCGGCGATCGCATCGTTGATGCGCTGCTCCACCACGCGGTGGGTCAGCAGGATCATCGGCACCAGACCGTCATGCTCTTCGACTTCTTTCTGCATGATCGATTCGATATTGATGCCGCGCTCCGAGAGGATGCTCGCCACCTGTGCCAGTACGCCCGGATGGTCCTTGGCCTGAATGCGCAGGTAGTACGCGCTTTCGCAGGCTTCGATCGGCAGGATCGGATGGGCCGACAGCGAATCCGGCTGGAAGGCCAGGTGCGGCACACGGTTTTCCGGATCGGACGTCATGGCGCGAACCACGTCGACCAGGTCGGCGATCACCGACGAAGCCGTCGGCTCCATGCCCGCGCCGGCGCCGTAAAACAGCGTCGAACCGGCCGCATCACCGTTGACCATCACCGCGTTCATCACGCCGTTGACGTTGGCGATCAGGCGATCGGCCGGAATCAGCGTCGGGTGCACGCGCAGTTCAATGCCCGCGTCAGTGCTGCGCGCGACACCGAGGTGCTTGATGCGATAGCCCAGCGCTTCGGCGTAATTGACGTCAGCAGTGGTCAGCCTGGTGATGCCTTCGGTGTAAGCCTTGTCGAATTGCAGCGGAATACCGAATGCGATCGATGCCAGAATCGTCAGTTTGTGCGCGGCGTCGATGCCTTCGACATCGAAGGTCGGATCGGCTTCGGCATAGCCCAGCGCCTGCGCTTCGGCGAGCACGTCTTCGAACGTACGGCCCTTCTCGCGCATTTCGGTGAGGATGAAGTTGCCGGTACCGTTGATAATCCCCGCGACCCAATTGATGCGGTTGGCCGACAGGCCTTCACGAATCGCCTTGATCACCGGAATGCCACCGGCCACTGCTGCTTCGAATGCCACGATCACGCCTTTCTCGCGTGCCTTGGCGAAAATCTCATTACCGTGAACGGCTATCAGCGCCTTGTTCGCGGTGACCACATGCTTGCCATTCTCGATGGCCTTGAGTACCAGCTCGCGGGCAACGGTGTAGCCGCCCATCAGCTCTATGACGATGTCGATCTCAGGGTTCGTGGCCACTTCGAAGACATCGTTGGTAATCGCAATACCGGTCGTCTGGAACTGAGGCTTTGGCGTGCGCATGGCAATTTGTGCCACTTCGATCCCACGCCCGGCACGACGAGCAATTTCCTCGGCGTTGCGCTGAAGTACGTTGAAGGTCCCGCCACCGACGGTCCCTAACCCACAGATGCCTACTTTGACCGGATTCACTGTGAACTCCCCATGAAACGGCCGACTCGAGGTCGGCCGGAAAACAACCGCGTGCTCGCGGCTCTCTATTAATGGCCCGGTGAAGTGACCACCGGACCATGATCGTCAAGGCTGACCGTGACGATGCGAATTACTTCGCGCCCAGCGCCAGTTTGGCGACTTGTGGCGCAGGCTGGTAGCCCGGAATGACTTGTCCGTCGGCCAAAACGATGGCCGGTGTACCGTTCACGCCGATCGACTGACCGAGTGCGAACTGTTTGGAAACCGGGTTATCGCACTTGGCGGCCTTGATTTCCTTGCCATCGACCATTTTGTCCATGGCAGCTTTCTTGTCTTTCGAGCACCACACGGCTTGCAACTGCTCGTCACCTGGCGAATTCAGGCCCTGACGCGGGAACGCCACGTAGCGCACTTCGATGCCGCGCTTGTTCAGCTCGGGCACTTCAGCGTGCAGTTTGTGGCAGTACGGGCAGGTGGTGTCGGTGAACACGGTGATGTGCGATTTGGTCTCGCCCACGGCCGGGTAGACCACGGTTTCGGCCACCGGGATGGCGTTGATCAGCTTGGAAATGCCCAGGCGTTCGGTCTTCTCGGTCAGGTTGACCGGTTTGCCGTCCTTGAGCTGGTACAGGTTGCCCTGAACGATGTACTGACCATCGGCGCTGGCGTACAGCACGCGGCTGCCCTTGAGCTTGACTTCGTACATGCCTGGCAGCGGGCTTGAATTGATGCTTTCTACCGGAACCTCGAGTTCGAGTTTTTCCAGGCTTTGACGAATGGCTTTGTCGGCCGCGTCATCGGCGACGGCAAAGGTGCTCGCCAACGCAATGGCGGCGGCGGCGAAAATCTGGGTCAGACGCATGAGAACTCCTGAAGGCGGACAAATGGAACGTTCAGAACGCCCGTGCGAAACACCGGGTCATGACCGTCCATCGTGCAAACCGGGAAAGCCTAACACATAAGGCCACGGTGGCCGAATGCGCCTGTCGCCACAGGTTTAAACATCTCCGAAGCCCCCCTGTAGGAGTGAGCCTGCTCGCGATAGCGGTCTGTCAGTCGAAGCTGTGTCGTCAGGGCTACAGCTATCGCGAGCAGGCTCACTCCTACAAGGGATTTTGTTCAGCCGCGAGGGTGGTGTTTGGCGTGCAGGTCTTGCAGGCGGGCGCGGGCCACGTGGGTGTAGATCTGGGTTGTGGACAAGTCGCTGTGCCCGAGCAACATCTGCACCACGCGCAGATCTGCACCGTGGTTGAGCAGGTGCGTGGCAAACGCATGGCGCAAGGTGTGCGGCGACAGCGACTTGCCGATCCCGGCGACCTTGGCCTGATGCTTGATCCGGTGCCAGAAAGTCTGGCGAGTCATCTGCTCACCGCGCTGGCTGGGGAACAGCACATCGCTAGGACGGCCGGCGAGTAGTTCGTTACGGCCATCGCGCAGATAGCGCTCGACCCAGACAATCGCCTCCTCGCCCATCGGCACCAGCCGCTCTTTGCTGCCCTTGCCCATCACCCGTAATACACCTTGGCGCAGGTTGACCTGTTCCAGTGTCAGGCTGACCAGTTCAGTCACGCGCAAACCACAGGCATACAGCACCTCAAGCATGGCGCGGTCACGCTGGCCGATGGCTTCGCTCAGATCGGGCGCCTTGAGCAGCGCCTCGACATCGGCTTCCGACAGGGATTTGGGCAATGGCCTACCGAGTTGCGGCATGTCGACGCGTAACGTCGGGTCGACGCTGATCAGCTTTTCCCGCAGCAGATAGCGATAAAAGCCGCGCACACCGGAGAGGAATCTCGCGGTCGAGCGTGGCTTGTAGTTTTGCTCCAGACGCCACGACAGGTGGTCGAGAATCAATTCCCGGCCGGCGTTGATCAGTTCAAGGTTTTTCTCCTGCAACCAGCCGTTGAACAGCGCAAGGTCGCTACGATAGGCGTCGCGGGTGTTGTCGGACAGGCCTTTCTCCAGCCATAAGGCGTCGAGGAATTGATCAATCAGCGGATGGTCGATGGCAGGCATGGATACTCAGGGCAGGGCTTTTTCGCGCGGCGCGCAAATAGACGGTGAATAGGCGCCAGTCTTTCATAGCCGGCCAGATCAAGGAACAGAGAGATTCGCTGAACGAGGCGTTCGAGATGGATTTGCTAAATCGCAGGCAACAAAAAAGCAGCCCGCAGGCTGCTTTTTTCTGCATCGGAAGCTGGATTTAAGCCAGTTTTTCCTTGATGCGAGCTGCTTTACCCGACAGGTCACGCAGGTAGTACAGCTTGGCTTTACGTACGTCACCGCGACGCTTGACAGCCATGCTGTCGATTTGCGGCGAGTAGGTCTGGAAAGTACGTTCTACGCCAACACCGTTGGAGATTTTACGAACGGTGAACGCACTGTTCACGCCGCGGTTACGCTTGGCGATGACAACGCCTTCGAACGCTTGCAGACGGGAACGATCGCCTTCCTTCACTTTCACCTGAACGACAATAGTGTCGCCTGGGGCGAAGGTAGGGATTTCTTTGGTCATCTGCTCTGCTTCGAGTGCAAGGATGATTTTGTTGGTCATGCTGTGCTCCTAAGGTAAATCGTTCGATCTACCATCGATACGTTGTTAACTATCGTCCCGCTCGCGGATGTATTCCTCGAGCAGCTTCTTCTCTTCTCCAGAAAGCGAGCGGCTTTCCAGAAGATCGGCGCGTCGTTCATAGGTCCGACCAAGGGACTGCTGTAAACGCCAACGCCGGATATGCGCGTGATTGCCACTTAGCAACACGTCGGGAACACGCTGATCCGCATACACCTCCGGTCGGGTGTAGTGCGGGCAATCCAGCAGACCATCCGTAAAGGAATCTTCCTCAGCGGAATCCGCATGCCCTAAAGCTCCAGGCAGCAGTCGTGTAACCGCATCGATCAGGACCATGGCCGGCAGCTCGCCGCCAGACAATACATAGTCGCCAATCGACCACTCTTCATCGACATGAGCCTCAATAAAGCGCTCGTCAATGCCTTCGTAACGGCCGGCAATCAGGATCAATGCATCCGATTGTGCCAGCTCGCGTACCGCCGACTGAGTCAGTTGACGGCCTTGGGGGGACAGGTAAATTACCTTCGCCGCCTCCCCGGCTGCTGCCTTGGCCTGAACCAGAGCATCTTCCAGGGGCTTGATCTTCATCACCATGCCCGGACCACCGCCAAACGGGCGATCGTCCACAGTGTGATGCCGATCCGTCGTGTAATCTCGCGGATTCCAGCAGGTCAGCTGCAACAGCCCCTGCTTGACCGCACGACTGGTGATGCCGTAATCGCCAATGGCAGAAAACATCTCGGGAAACAGACTGATCACTTCTACGCGCAAGTTAGCCACGTTTAGAAGTCCGCGTCCCAATCCACCTTCATCTCGCCCGCGGCCAGGTCGACGGCCAACACGCATTGCTCGGTATAGGGCAACAGGCGCTCGCGATCATCCAGGCTGCCAGCGCAAGGCTTGACGACCATTACATCATTGGCGCCGGTTTCCAGAAGATGATCGATTTTCCCGAGCAGCTGCCCAAGGGTGTCGATGACCTTCAGACCTTCCAGCTGGTACCAGTAGTACTCGCCATCGGTCAATTCAGCGAACAGGTTGCGCGGCACGCAGATCTCATAACCGGCCAGAAGACGAGCTTCTTCACGATCATCGAGACCCTTGAGCTTGGCGACCAGGAACTTGTCGCTCCCGCGTCCACTGACCAGCTCGACCTGTTTGACATTGCCTTCGCGCTTGAGCGTCCAGGTTTTGTACTGCAACAGGTTTTCAGTCGGATCAGTAAAGGAATACACCTTCACTTCGCCGCGAACGCCATGAACAGAATAAATTTTGCCAATAACGATCAAATCATCGGCAGCAGCAGGCGTCGCGTTCATATTGCTCAGGCCGCAGCCTTGGCAGATTCCTTCAACAACTGAGCAACGCGCTCAGAAGGTTGTGCACCAACGCTCAGCCAGTAGGCAACGCGCTCTTGGTTCACGGACAGACGGATTTCCTGACCACGGGCAACAGGGTTGAAGAAACCAACCTGTTCTTTGTGGGAGCCGTCACGCGGGTTACGCGAGTCGGTGACGGTCAGGTGGTAAAACGGGCGCTTTTTGGAGCCGCCAAGGGCAAGACGGATTGTTAGCATGTGAACATCGTTCCTGTAGTCGGTGCTGCAAATCTAAATGCACAGCGGGCATGGGTGCCCGAAAGGCCGCATATTCTAAGGAATATCCGGACTTTTGCAAATGACTTTTTCCGGCGCCTGTGGCATGCCGTGCAGATTTGCATAGAGAGCCGTCGGTTAAAACGGCCAGTCAGCTCCCGCCGAGTGCGGGTTTGCTGTTGATCCCGCATCCTTGCGGGGCCTGCGCCGGTGCGACGACCGGCCAGTTATTTACATTTTTGGCATGCCGCCGCCGGGCAACATACCGCCCATGCCGCGCATCATTTTTGCCATACCGCCCTTGGCGGTGAATTTCTTCATCATCTTCTGCATCTGCTTGTGCTGCTTGATCAAGCGACCGATGTCCTGCACCTGAGTGCCGGAGCCCATGGCGATCCGGCGCTTGCGCGAACCGCTGATCAGCTCAGGGTCGCGGCGCTCGGCCGGGGTCATGGAATTGATGATGGCTTCCATCTGTTTGAATTGCTTTTCTGCGGCGTTCTGGGCGTTGCCCATCTGCGACAGATTCACCCCGCCGATGCTCGGCAGCTTGTCCATGAGCCCGCCAAGGCCGCCCATGTTCTTCATTTGTTGCAACTGATCGCGGAAGTCTTCGAGGTCGAAGCCCTTGCCCTTCTTCAGCTTCTTGGCCAGTTTGTCGGCCTTGTCCTTGTCGAGGGTCGCTTCGGCCTGTTCGATCAGGCTGAGCACGTCGCCCATGCCGAGGATCCGCGAGGCGATCCGCTCAGGGTGGAACGGATCGAGCGCTTCGCTCTTCTCGCCCATACCGATGAACTTGATCGGCTTGCCGGTGATGGCGCGCACCGACAGCGCGGCACCGCCACGGGCGTCGCCGTCGACCTTGGTCAGGATCACACCGGTCAGCGGCAGTGCATCACCGAAGGCCTTGGCCGTGTTGGCGGCATCCTGACCGGTCATGGCGTCGACCACGAACAGGGTTTCGACCGGGTTGATCGCGGCGTGCAGCGCCTTGATCTCGCCCATCATCTCTTCGTCGATGTGCAGACGACCGGCGGTATCGACGATGACCACGTCGATGAATTTCAGTTTTGCTTCTTTAATAGCAGCAGTGGCGATGTCGACCGGCTTCTGGCTCAGGTCGGACGGGAAGAACGTCACGCCGATGTCGTTGGCCAGGGTCTCCAGCTGCTTGATCGCCGCCGGACGGTAGATATCCGCCGACACGACCATCACCGACTTCTTCTTGCGCTCTTTAAGGAAGCGCGCCAGCTTGCCGGCGGTGGTGGTTTTACCCGCGCCCTGCAGACCGGCCATCAGAATGACCGCCGGCGGCACGGCGCTCAGGTTCAGGTCTTCGTTGGCCGCGCCCATCAGGCTTTCGAGTTCGGCCTGGACGATCTTCACGAACGCCTGGCCCGGCGTCAGGCTGCGCGACACCTCAGTGCCGACAGCGCGCTCCTTGACCGAATTGACGAAGTCCTTGACGACCGGCAGCGCGACGTCAGCTTCAAGCAACGCCATGCGCACTTCACGCAGGGTGTCTTTGATGTTGTCCTCGGTCAGCTTCGCCTTGCCGGTGACATGGCGCAGCGTCTGCGAGAGACGGTCGGTTAAGTTTTCAAACATTGCGCGATCCTTTCAGGCCCTGTACAGACCGGGATAATGGCGGCCCAGACCGGAATCAACATGTGCTCGGCGAGCCTGCGGCGTGGGCAGGTCGCGGATTATAGCGAAGACTGCGGCCGGCGGACACCTCGCTGTCAGCTTGCTGAGTCTTTCGTGCGATAGCGGTTCTATGCCAAACTCAGCCCCTTTCGGGCTTGCCTAACAGGATTTATGCTCCCCTTGTCACCCAGTTTGCTGACCACCCTCGCCGCCGCCCTTCTTTATGCCGCTGCGACCCTTTATCAGAGCACCCGTCTGGCCACCGGCGCCAAGGCGAACAAGCGCCTGCTGGTTACCCTCGGCGTCCTCGCCGTTGTGGCCCACGGCGCCAGCCTGCTCACGCATCTGCTGACCCCGATCGGCCTGGGCCTGGATTTCTTCAGCGCCTCCAGCCTGATTGCCGCAGCGGTGATCGCCCTGACCCTGCTCGCCTGTTCACGGATCCCGGTGGAGAACCTGCTGGTGCTGCTGTTTCCGCTGGGCGCCATCACCGTGCTGCTGGCGCAGTTCGCGCCGACCGGCACGGTGCAGATCATTGATGAAGAACCGGGCATCCTCGCCCATATTCTGCTGTCGATCCTCGCCTACGGCATGTTCACCATCGCGGTGTTCCAGGCGTTGTTGCTGCTGGTCCAGGACCACCAGCTCAAGCACAAGCACCCGTCCGGACTGATCAAGAACTTCCCGCCGCTGCAAACCATGGAAAGCCTGCTGTTCGGCTTCCTCTGGGCCGGCTGGACGCTGCTGTCGCTGTCGCTGATCTCCGGCTGGCTGTTCGTCGAGAATCTGTTTGCCCAGCACCTGGTGCACAAGACCTTGCTGGCGTGCCTGGCGTGGATCGTGTTCAGCGTGCTGCTGTGGGGCCGCAATCGTCTTGGCTGGCGCGGCCACAAGGCGATTCGCTGGACCCTCGCCGGTTTCTGCCTGCTGATGCTGGCGTATTTCGGCAGCAAACTGGTTCGTGAATACATTCTGCACATCTGACGGGCGGCATAAATGGACGGTTTGCCCATAGGGCCGATGCTCGCGGTATTTGTCCTGCTGATTTTGTGGTCGGGACTGTTTACCGCCGTCGAAATCGCGCAGCAGCATCTGCTCGCGCAACGCACCGCCTCGCGCGCCAGCGATAAGCCGCTGGCGAAGCTGAGCTTCCCGCTCGACAGCCTGATCCTGTGCAACACCCTGTGTCGCGCGCTTGCGGTCATCATCGCAACGTTGCTGGCGATTTTCCTTTGTGAAGAAAACGGTCCATGGGCGGCTTGCCTCGGCGCGGGCGCCATCCTGCTGGTGTTTGCCGATTATTTCCCGCGCACCGTTGCCCGGCGCTATCCCGATGCGGTGCTGACGTTCGGCAATGCCCTGCTGGCGGTGCCACTGCGAATCGTCTACCCGTTCGCCTGGCTATTCAGCCGTCTGAGCGCTTTGCTGATGACGCCGTTCACGCGCAAGACTCAGGTCGTGCAACAGAGTGAGGACGACCTGCCGGCCGATCATCAGGATGATTCCGAACACCCGGTTCGTGCCCATCCGGTATCGGGTATCCATGCGCTGGAAAACATCACGGTCAATGACATTCTGGTCCCGCGCAGTGACGTCGACGGCATCAATCTTGACGATTCGATCGAAGAAATCATCGAGCAACTGCGCCACAACAAACGCACGCGCCTGCCGCTGTTTCACAGCGACATCAATCAGGTCGAAGCGGTCCTCAACACCCGCCAGATCGGCCATTTGCTGAACAACGGCCAACTGACCCGCGAAGCACTGCTGGCGGCCAGTTACGAGCCGTACTTCGTTCCGGAAAGCACGCCGCTGCAACTGCAGTTGCTGAACTTTCACAAACAGCAGCGGCGCCTGGGCATGGTGGTCGACGAATACGGCGAAGTGCTGGGGATCGTCACGCTGGAAGATATTCTTGAAGAGATCGTCGGCGAATTCGAAAGCGAACACAGCCTCGAAAACCCGCACATTCATCCACAAACCGACGGGCGCATGGTGATCGATGGCGCCGCCTCGATCCGCGAACTGAACAAGTGCCTGGGCTGGCATTTGCCGAGCGACGGGCCGAAGACGCTGAACGGGCTGGTGACTGAAGCGCTGGAGACCATTCCGGAGAGTGCGGTTTGCCTGAAGATCGGTCGTTATCGCCTGGAAATCCTTGAAACCGAGGAAAACCGGGTGAGCAAAGTGTTGATCTGGCTTACGAGCCTGGCACCCGCCAAGGCCTAAGCCCTGTGGTGAGGGGAGCTTGCTCCCGCTCGGGCGCGCAGCGGCCGCAAAATAGCGACACCACATCAAAAGAAGGGGCTGCTTCGCAACCCAGCGGGAGCAAGCTCCCTCGCCACATCATCATTTACCTGCAGAATGGGCGAAGCTTTAATTGCGCTTGTTCGATTGTTAGCCTCCTTCCTATAATCGAGGCGCTTACCCAAGCGCCGTCGATCCCTGTGCTTACCCGGCACTCCATGGATCCCGACTGTTTCCGCTACACACCGACGACTGTTCCTACTCGAAACAGCGATCGCGCCTCATCCCACATCCCTGGGTGTTCGACCATAATAATTCGCTCCAATGGAGCTCATGACTGTCAGGGATCACCGCATGACGACCCAAACCGCTTACAGCGAAACCGCGCCTGCCCAACCGACCAACTCCGCCACTCGCGTGGCCACCGCCAGCTTTATCGGCACCGCCATTGAGTTTTACGACTTCTATGTCTACGCCACCGCTGCGGCGCTGGTGATCGGGCCGGTGTTCTTTCCGCAGACGTCCGGGACAGCGCAAATGCTCTCGGCGTTTCTCACCTTTGGCATCGCTTTCCTTGCCCGCCCGCTGGGTTCGGCGCTGTTCGGCCATTTCGGCGACCGCGTCGGCCGTAAATCGACGCTGGTCGCTTCGCTGCTGTTGATGGGCGTGTGTACAACCTTGATCGGCGTGCTCCCGGGCTACGACAGTATCGGTGCCTGGGCGCCGATTCTGCTCTGTGTACTACGTTTCGGTCAGGGCCTGGGCCTGGGTGGTGAATGGGGTGGCGCTGCGCTGCTGGCCACGGAAAACGCACCGAAAGGCAAACGGGCCTGGTTCGGCATGTTCCCGCAACTCGGGCCATCGATTGGTTTCCTTGCAGCCAACGGTCTGTTCCTGACCCTGGCAATGACTCTGGATGACGAACAGTTCCGCAGCTGGGGCTGGCGCATTCCGTTTCTGCTCAGCGCCGCGCTGGTAATGGTCGGCCTCTACGTGCGCCTCAAGCTTCACGAAACGCCAGTGTTCGCCAACGCCATCGCCCGTCAGGAGCGGGTGAAGGTGCCGCTGGTCGAGCTGTTCAGTCAGTACTGGGCACCGACCTTGCTGGGCGCAGCGGCGATGGTGGTCTGCTATGCGCTATTCTATATTTCGACGGTGTTTTCCCTCAGCTACGGCGTGTCCACGCTGGGTTATAGCCGCGAAACGTTTCTTGGCCTGCTGTGCTTTGCAGTGCTGTTCATGGCAGCGGCCACGCCGTTGTCGGCCTGGGCCAGCGACCGTTATGGGCGCAAACCGGTGTTGCTCATCGGCGGTGTGCTGGCGATTCTTTCCGGGTTTCTGATGGAGCCGTTGCTGACTCAGGGTTCGACCTGGGGCGTGGCGTTGTTCCTGTGCATCGAATTGTTCTTGATGGGCGTGACATTCGCGCCGATGGGGGCGCTGTTGCCTGAGCTGTTTCCGACCCATGTGCGTTACACCGGCGCGTCAGCGGCGTACAACCTGGGCGGGATCGTCGGCGCCTCGGCGGCACCGTTCTTTGCGCAGAAACTGGTGGCGATGGGCGGGTTGAGCTATGTCGGCGGGTATGTGTCGGCGGCGGCGGTGTTGAGTGTGATTGCGGTGTTGTGTTTGAAGGAGACCCGCAATAACGATCTGAATCAGGTTGCCTGACAGACGATCAAAAGCTTCGCGAGCAAGCCCGCTCCCACATGGGATTTGGTTGGACACAAGATCTGTGGCCAACCAATAACCCTGTGGGAGCGGGCTTGCTCGCGAATGCCGCGACTCGGTTTAGAGTTCTACAACAACCGCTTGAGACGCACGAGTCGCCTTGGCACGCGCGGCCTCGATCGATTCATCCCGCGCCAGCGCCACACCCATGCGACGCTGGCCGTTGACTTCAGGCTTGCCGAACAGACGCAGCGCGGTGTCCGGCTCGCTCAACGCGGCGCCCAGGTTGGCGAACGCGGTCTGGGTCGACTGCCCTTCCACCAGAATCACCGCCGACGCCGAAGGCCCGAACTGACGAATCAGCGGCACCGGCAAGCCCAGAATGGCCCGGGCGTGCAGGGCGAACTGCGACAGATCCTGAGAAATCAGCGTGACCAGGCCGGTGTCATGCGGACGCGGCGACACTTCGCTGAACCACACCTGATCGCCCTTGATGAACAACTCGACGCCAAACAGGCCACGACCACCCAGCGCTTCAGTCACGGCTTTGGCGACGCGCTCGGATTCAGCCAGGGCAATTGGACTCATGGCCTGCGGCTGCCAGGATTCCTGGTAATCGCCCTTCTCCTGACGGTGACCGACCGGAGCACAGAAGGTGGTCCCGCCGATGTGGCGCACGGTCAGCAGGGTGATTTCGTAATCGAAATCGATGAAGCCTTCGATGATCACCCGGCCTTTGCCGGCACGACCGCCCTCTTGCGCGTAATCCCAGGCTTTCTGCACATCATCGGCGCTGCGCAGCAGGCTCTGGCCTTTGCCCGAGGAGCTCATCACCGGCTTGACGACACAAGGGAAGCCCAGGTCCTGCACGGCTTTGCTGTAATCCTCGAAGGTGTCGGCAAAGTGGTACGGCGAGGTCGGCAGGTCCAGCTCTTCAGCGGCCAGACGACGGATGCCTTCGCGGTTCATGGTCAGCTGTGCAGCGCGGGCCGTCGGGATCACGGTAAAGCCTTCGGCCTCCAGCTCAACCAGGGTGGCGGTGGCGATGGCTTCGATTTCCGGCACGATGAAGTGCGGCTTCTCGGCCTCGATCACCGCACGCAGGGCGGCGCCGTCGAGCATGTTGATCACGTGGCTGCGGTGGGCGACTTGCATGGCCGGCGCATTGGCGTAGCGATCGACGGCAATCACTTCAACGCCGAGGCGCTGCAATTCGATTACCACTTCCTTGCCCAACTCACCACAGCCACACAGCAATACGCGGGTCGCGGTTGGCGACAATGGAGTTCCGATACGGGTCATCTCAGGTCCTCAAAGAAGCGGATCATCGAGGAAAGCCACGCAAGTGCGCTTTCCATGGGGAGAAAGCGCGGCATTTTACATGAACCCGAGGGTTTGGCTTCAGCTGGCGACAGCCTGTTTGCGCTCGCGCCAGGCCATGATCAGCCAGACGGCGGTGACACCGGCAAACTTCGACGCCAGTGCGGTGATGATCACCGGCGGGGTCAGCAGGTCGATCATGCCGAAGAAAATGAACGTATCCAGCGGAATGCTCAACGCCGAACTGATCCACAAGCGGTCGCGCAGCGGACGCTTGGTGATACTGAACACCAGCCAGTCAATGCATTCGGAAACAGCGAACGCGGTGGCGCTGGCCAGGGCAATGGAAGGGTCGGACGTCACGTAGGACAGCACCAGCGCCGCCAGCATCGCCACAATCGCACCATGACCGAAACGGGTTTGCACCATGTCGCGCAGCACAAACACCAACCCGCCCCACGCCGACCAGATGATGTCCAGGTGCGGCGCGGTGGAAAAAGCGAAGTTGATCAGCACGACGCTGCTGATGTAGGCGATGAGGAAGATCATGGAGGCGGCCTGTGAATGTGGCGCACAGGTTACTTCACGGTTGGTTTCGCGCCAATAGAGCTGGCGCCTGTGCCGGCCTCTTCGCGAGCAGGCTCGCTCCCACAGTTGAAATGCGATCTCCTGTGGGAGCGGGCTTGCTCGCGAAAGCGGTGGTTCAGACGCCTGACTTCGCTGGAATCATCCAGACTAATCCACTCGCCTTCGCCCGCTCATGGCACAACCCCAGCACCACGCGGCGCTCCTCATTGCTCATGCGGCCCCAACGGGTGATCTCTGCGACCGTGCGCTGGCACCCGGTGCAAACATCATCTTCGTCCAGCGCACAAATATTCACACAGGGCGAGGCGACGGGACGTTCGACGGCAGTCATTCTTCTTGCTCAACCAGATCGCGGGCATAACGCTGCGAGTTATGCACATAGTGCGCGGCGCTGGCTTCGAGCATGTTCTTTTGCGCCTCGGTCAGCTCCCGCACGACTTTTCCAGGCGAGCCCATCACCAGCGAACCGTCGGGAATTTCCTTGCCTTCGCCGATCAGCGAATTGGCGCCGATGATGCAGTTCCTGCCGATCTTCGCGCCGTTGAGAATCACCGCGTTGATACCGATCAGGCTGTAATCGCCAACAGTGCAGCCGTGCAGCATGGCGTTGTGGCCGATGGTCACGCCAGTGCCGATGGTCAATGGATAGCCCATGTCCGTGTGCATCACCGTGCCGTCCTGAACGTTGCTGTTTTTGCCAATCAGGATCAGTTCGTTGTCGCCGCGCAGCACGGCGTTGAACCAGACGTTGGCGCCTTCTTCCAGTCTGACCTTGCCGACCAGCACGGCATTGGGGGCGACCCAGCTCTGCGGGTGAGTCTCGACGCGGGCGTCGCCCAGGCGGTATTTCATGTTGTTTTCCTCAGGGCTTACAGTGTTCGGCCACTCGAACGGCGGCTCAAGTATTGAGAAAGCTTTTCGGCGGCTGGTGCAAGCTGATTTCAGCGTCATAAAGCAGGTTGATCAGCTCGACGATCATGATTGCCGTCAGCCCCCAGATCTTGTATTCGCCGTAGCGATAACTGGGCACGTACCAGCTTCTGCCCTGATAGTCGATGCGATGGGTGTGCTCGCGGGGGTCCTTGCGGAAGAATTCCAGCGGCACGCTGAAGACTGCGGCAATTTCGGCATCGTTGGGCTGGTATTCGACGAAGTCGGGAATCACCCCGACGTACGGCGTGACCTTGATGCCGTGCAGGGAAATCAACGGGCTGAGCGGGCCGATGACTTCGACCAGTCCCGGCGGCAGGCCGATCTCTTCTTCGGCCTCGCGCAGGGCGGTAAAGATCAGATCCGGGTCTTCAGGGTCGCGGCGGCCACCGGGAAAGGCGACTTCGCCGCCGTGGGTGGAAAGCCCGCTGGCACGCAGCGTCAGGACCAGTTCCGGCTCGTCACTGCGGGTGATCGGCACCAGAACGGCGGCTTCGGGGAAACGCGTGTCGGTCTCCAGCGTGCGCGGTGTGTGGTTGCTTACCCTATGCAGTAGCTCGTCCAGCATGAGTGTTCTCGATCGGGGCCTTACCCTGCATCATGCACCAATCGATGCGAGTGCCCAAGCCCCCGAAACCCGTCGTGTCGCGAAACGACAACTTGCCGACCGGCACCGCTGCACGCCAAGATAGGCGCAGCATTCAGGAACCTGAGCATGAAATTTTGCAGCCAATGCGGTAACCCGGTGACGCAGCGCATTCCCGAAGGCGATTCGCGGCTGCGATTTGTCTGCGACAGCTGTCAGACCATTCACTACCAGAACCCCAACATCGTCGCCGGGTGCGTGCCGACCTGGGGCAGCAAAGTGCTGCTCTGTCGTCGCGCCATCGAGCCACGTTTGGGGTACTGGACGTTGCCGGCCGGTTTCATGGAAAACGGCGAGACCATCGAACAGGCCGCCATCCGCGAAACCGCCGAGGAAGCCTGCGCCCGGGTTCGCCATCTGAGTATCTACACACTCATCGACGTGCCGCACATCAGCCAAGTGCATGTGTTCTTTCGCGCCGAGCTGGTCGATGTGGATTTTGCCGCTGGCCCCGAGAGCCTCGAAGTGCAACTGTTCGACGAAGCCGACATTCCCTGGGACGAGCTGGCGTTCCGCACGGTGGGGCGTACGCTGGAATGCTTCTTCGCGGATCGGTGCAACGAGGTTTATCCGGTGCGCTCGGAATCCATTCCGCCACTGGCCCAGCCGGCGATCACTTGATCTTTTCAAGGGGCGGCCGATAACCACAGCGCGTTTGCACTACATCCGCGTCTATCAATCATGTATCTGCTTCATTGCTGGGGAATCGTTTCAATGCGTTGGTTGCTTGCCCTGTTTTGCCTGTCGTTCGTTGCAGTCTCGCAAGCGTCATTCGTGACCACCGTGACGCCGTCGAATACCCCTCCCATCGAAAAGGTCCTGGTGCTCAAATCGGCGCACCAGTTGCAATTGATCGTCGACGGCAAGCCGCTCAAGACCTATCGCATCTCCTTGGGCAAGGGCGCGAAAAAAGGTCCGAAACTGATCGAAGGCGATAAACGCACCCCGGAAGGCTTCTATTGGATCGACTGGCGCAAGACCAGCGACAAATTCAATCTGTCGATGCACATTTCCTATCCGAACATCAGCGACTCGGCCCGCGCCCGGCGTGAAGGCGTCGAGCCCGGCGGGATGATCATGATCCATGGCACGCCGGATTCGGAAGAAACCCCTGAAGAGCTGTTCCACACGCTGGACTGGACCGACGGCTGCGTCGCGATGCGTAACGTCGACATGCGCGAAGTGTGGAGCCTGGTGCCGGATGGCACGATGGTCGAAATTCGCCCTTAATCGCTGACCACTGGTCACCTGCAAAAAATAAATCAAAAGATCGCAGCCTGCGGCGGCTCCTACAGAGGTGATACCACTCTCAACTGTAGGAGCTGCCGCAGGCTGCGATCTTTTGCTTTGTGCAGGCCACCACTAATACCACTTAAAAATACGCCCCCTGAAAACCACCATTCCATTGGGTCAGGCACCCTTTCATCGCGTTGACATGGTATTGAAGTGGTATTAATTTCCGCCCCACAAGCGCGCCACAACAATCCTATACCCGCGCCGGAAATGACCGCCATGAACGACCTCCACGCCTTGCGCCCCGACGATTCCCAGCCGACGCCGTTGTACCTGCAACTGGCGCGCAATCTGGAAGCCGCGATCCATGCCGGGCAATGGAAAGCCGAACAGGCGATGCCGTCCGAGCGCAACCTCAGCGACCAGCTCGGCATTTCCCGGGTCACCGCGCGCAAAGCCCTGGAAGTCTTGCTCGATCAAGGTCTGATCCGCCGCCTGCAAGGTTCCGGCACTTTCATCACGCCCCGCCTGGAACAACCGCTGTCGCGCCTGTCCGGCTTCAGCGAAATGCTGCGCCTGAAAGGTTTCGTGCCGAGTTCGCACTGGCTGGAGCGGGAAATCACCCTGCCGACCCATGAAGAGCTGATCCGCCTCGGCCTGTCGCCGAACGACAAGGTCGCGCGCATGAAGCGCCTGCGCAAAGCCGACGACACGGTGATGGCCATCGAAATGAGCACGCTGCCCGCCTCGATCATGCCCAAGCCGCAAGCGGTGGGTGATTCGCTCTACGAATACCTCGACGGCATCGGCAAACCGATCGTGCGCGCCTTGCAGCATATCCAGGCGATCAACGCCTCGGACGAGTTCGCCGCATTGGTCGGTATTGCCCCAGGCACCGCCATGTTGCTGATGACCCGGGTCGGTTATCTGGAAGACAACACCCCTATCGAAGTCACCGACACCTACTGCCGCAACGATTACTACGACTTTGTTGCAGAGCTGCGACGTTAGGCGCGGCCACAAGCGAGAACGAAAATGTCCGAAGACAACATCCTCACCGCCAGCGGCTGGGTTCGCGGCCGGCTGATCCACGAACACGGCAGAGTCGTATCGATCGAAGGCGTGCCGTGCGATCCGGCCGATAACGATCTGCCCTATCTGCTGCCGGGCTTCATCGACCTGCACGTTCACGGCGGTGGCGGCAAAGACATCATGGAAGGCGCCAGCGCCTTCGAAACCATCAGCAAAACCCACGTACGTTTCGGCACCACGTCGCTGCTGGCCACCACCATGACCGCGCCGAGTGCCGAGATTTCCAGCGTCTTGAAGGACGTCGGCGAATTCTGCAAACGACGCCCAAAAGGCACCGCGCGAGTCCTCGGCGTACACCTCGAAGGCCCCTATATCAATCCTGGAAAACTCGGCGCGCAACCGAATTTCGCCCACACCGCATTGATGGCCGAAGTCGAAGCGTATCTGGCGCTGGCGCCGATCCGGGTAATTACCATCGCCCCGGAAATTGCCGGCCACGATGCGTTGATCCGTGAACTGAGCAGTCGCGGCATCCGCATGCAGATCGGCCACACCCTCGGCAGTTACGAGGAAGGCGTCGCCGCGCTGGCGGCCGGCGCGACCAGTTTCACTCACTTGTACAACGCCATGAGCCCGCTGCATCACCGTGAGCCGGGCATCGTCGGCGCGGCCCTGGCCCACGCTACGTTCGCCGAACTGATTCCCGATCTGCTGCACGTGCACCCGGGCGCCATTCGCGTGGCCCTGCGTTCGATTCCATGCCTGTATTGCGTCACCGATTCGACCGCTGCCGCCGGCATGCCCGATGGCGAATACAAGCTCGGCAGCCACACCGTGACCAAATGTCTGGGCGGCGTGCGCCTGCCCGACGGCACGCTGGCCGGCAGCACCCTGACCATGGATCAGGCCCTGCGCAATCTGGTGAAGATCGGTCTGCCGATCAACGAAGCCTCGCAGCGCCTGTCGCAATTTCCCGCCGACTACCTCGGCCTCAACGAACGCGGGCGCCTTGCACCGGGCGCCTGGGCCGACTGCGTGCGGCTCGATCGCGCACTGACACTGACCGCCGTGATGATCGAAGGAGAAGACATTGACTTCAAAAATGCTTGAGGAGGCGCTGTCCTCGTTCGAGGCCGTGCAAGCCCAGTTGCAACAGCTCGACGCGCCGATGATCGAGATCGCCGGGCGCCTGCGCCGCCAGCCGCCGCAAGTGGCGATGACCGTCGCCCGGGGCAGTTCCGACCACGCCGCCAGCTACTTCGCTTACCTGACCATGCAGCACGTGGGAGTGCCGGTGGCCTCGTTACCGATGTCGGTGGTGACCATGCAGCAAGCGCCGTTGAAGGTCAGCGGTCAGGTCGCCTTCGCTTTCTCGCAGTCGGGACAGAGTCCGGACCTGGTCAACAGCCTGCGTCTGTTGCGCAAACGTGGCGCCCTCAGTGTGTCGATGGTCAACGCCGCCGACTCGCCACTGGAAGCCGCTTGCGAATTCAGCCTGCCGTTGCTCGCCGGGACTGAAAGCAGTGTCGCCGCGACCAAGAGTTTTATCGCCACCCTCAGCGCCAGCGCCCGTTTGATCGCGCATTGGAAAGAAGACAGCGAGTTGCTGCAAGCCCACGATGCGCTGCCCGAAGGCCTGCGCGAAGCGGCCAAACAGGACTGGAGCGTGGCCATCGAAGCCCTGCGCGATTGCGAGCGTTTGATGGTCATCGGCCGTGGCGCCGGTTTCGCCATCGCTCAGGAAGCGGCATTGAAATTCAAGGAAACCTCGGCCATCCAGGCCGAAGCCTTCAGCAGCGCCGAGGTCCGTCACGGCCCGATGGCGCTGATCGACGAACACTATCCGCTGCTGGTGTTCGCGCCACGCGGTGCCGAGCAGGCCGGCCTGCTGAGTCTGGCCGCAGAGATGCGTCAACGCGGCGCCCGGGTATTGCTGGCCGCGCCGGACGACGTCAGCGAACGCGACTTGACCTTGTCCCGCGCCGAACACCCGGCCCTCGACCCGATCCTGGCAATCCAGAGTTTCTACGTGATGGCCGCCGGCCTGGCCGTGGCCCGTGGCATGGACCCGGATCAGCCGCGCCATTTGAGCAAAGTGACCCGCACGCATTAAGTCCGACTGACTGCACACCTGATGAGATCCAGCCATGCCCGATAACAATAAAGAGCTGACCCTCAGCGCCCCGCTCAGCGGCCCCGTGCTGACGCTCGCCAACGTCCCGGACGCGGTGTTCGCCAGTGGCGCGATGGGCGACGGCATCGCCATCGACCCGCTCAACGACACGCTGTATTCGCCCTGCGCCGGCGTGATCATTCACGTCGCGCGCAGCAGCCACGCGGTGACCGTGCGTGCCGACAATGGCGCGGAAATCCTCCTGCACCTGGGCCTCGACACCGTTGAACTGAACGGCGAAGGTTTCGCCATGCTGGTCAAGGAGAGCGATCGCGTCAGCCTCGGTCAGCCGTTGTTGCGCTATGACCTCGACAAGGTTGGCCAGCACTGCAAAAGCCTGGTCAGCCTGTTGATTCTTACCAACAGCGCGGATTTTCAGGTGCGGCCGATCACGCTCAAAGCGGTGAAGGTCGGCGAACCGTTGCTGCACGTTATCGCACGCAACACTGTGGCGGCGAGCACTGAAGCAGCCGGTGGGCCTGAAGCTAGCGGCCAAGTACGGGTGGCTCATCGTGGCGGTCTGCATGCGCGGCCTGCTGCGCTGATCCGGCAAACCGCGCAGGGCTTCAATAGCCAGTCAGAGCTGCACTTCAACGGCAAATCGGCGCCGTGCAACAGCCTGATCGGTTTGATGGGACTGGCCATTGGCGAGCAGGATGAAGTGCAGGTCAGTTGTCAGGGGCCGGAGGCCGATGCCGCGCTGCAAGCTTTGCTCAGCGCATTGGCGACGGCGTTGCCGGACGATCATCACGCGCAAGCACCGGTCAGTACTGCGCCGCTGAAACGCCCGGTCGAGGCTGGCGTGTTGCATGGCGTCTGCGCGGCGCCGGGGCTGGTCGCCGGGCCGTTGTTTCGTTTGAACGCAATGACCTTGCCGACAGATGCGGGCAATCACGATCCAGCGCAACAGCAACAGATTTTCGAAGCGGCATTGAACGCGGTGCGCAGCGAAATCGCCGCCACCCTTGCCCAGGCGAAAAAGCACAAGAACGCCGACGAGGAAGCCATCTTCGCCGCGCACATGGCGCTGCTTGAAGACCCGGCCCTGCTCGACGCCGCGCAGCAGTTCATCGCGCAAGGCACGGCGGCGACCCACGCCTGGAGTCAGTCGATCGACGCCCAGTGCGACATGCTCCAAGGCACCGGCAGCGCGCTGTTGGCCGAGCGCGCCAACGACTTGCGTGATCTCAAGCAACGCGTGCTCCGCGCCTTGCTCGGCGAGGCCTGGCAATACGAAGTGCCGGCCGGCGCCATCGTCGCCGCCCTCGAACTGACGCCATCGGATCTGCTGCAACTCAGCGCCCAAGGTGTCGCCGGATTGTGCATGGCCGAGGGCGGAGCGACCTCGCACGTAGCGATTCTGGCGCGTGGCAAAGGTCTGCCGTGTCTGGTTGCCTTGGGTGCAGAGTTGCTTGATCAGCCGCAAGGCCAGGCAGTGGTGCTCGACGCTGAAGGTGGTCGTCTCGAACTGGCGCCGAACGCCGAACGCCTGGCCGAAGTGCAGCAAGTGCAAATCGAGCGCCAGCAGCGCCGCGAAAACCAACAAGCCAAAGCCCATCTGCCCGCCGAAACTCGCAATGGCGTGCACATCGAAGTAGTCGCCAATGTCGCCTCAAGCAGCGAAGCGGCAGATGCCTTTGCCAACGGCGCCGATGGCGTCGGGCTGCTGCGCACCGAGTTTCTCTTCGTTGACCGCCAGACTGCGCCGGATGTCGAAGAACAGCGTGCCGCCTATCAAGCCGTATTGGACGCGATGGGCGAGCACTCGGTAATCATCCGCACCATCGACGTCGGCGGCGACAAACAACTCGACTACCTGCCACTGCCCGCCGAGGCCAATCCGGTGCTCGGTCTGCGCGGCATTCGTCTGGCCCAGGCCCGCCCGGAAATCCTCGATCAGCAATTGCGCGCGCTGCTGCAAGTCAGGCCGTTGGCGCGCTGTCGGATTCTGTTGCCGATGGTTACCGAAGTCGACGAACTGCTACACATTCGCCAGCGCGTCGATCAGTTGTGCCTGGAAATGGGTATCACGCAACGCCCCGAGATCGGCGTGATGATCGAAGTCCCCGCCGCCGCACTGCAAGCCGAACAACTGGCCGAACACGCCGACTTTCTCTCGATCGGCACCAACGACCTGTCGCAATACACCCTGGCCATGGACCGCGATCATGCCGGTCTGGCCGCGCGCGTCGATGCCTTGCACCCGGCGCTGCTGCGCCTGATCGCCATGACCTGCGAAGGCGCGGCGGTGCATAAGCGCTGGGTCGGTGTGTGTGGCGCCCTCGCCTCTGACCCGCTGGCGGCGCCAGTGCTGATCGGCCTGGGCGTCAGCGAACTGTCGGTGAGCCCGGTGCAGATCGGTGAAATCAAGGACCGCGTGCGTCAACTGCACGAAGCCGAATGTCAGCGCCTGAGCCGCGACCTGCTCAAGCTCTCCAGCGCCGCCGCTGTGCGTCACGCCTGCCATCAGCATTGGCCGTTGCCCTAACAACAAGCTCTGTCCAAAGAGCAGGAGAACCACCATGTACCAACTCTTCATCGAAGGCCTGCAACGCCTGGGTCGCGCGCTGATGCTGCCAATCGCGATCCTGCCGATTGCCGGTCTGCTGCTGCGCCTGGGCGACACCGACCTGCTGAACATCGCGATCATCCACGACGCCGGCCAGGTGATCTTCGCCAACCTGGCGATGATCTTTGCCATCGGCATCGCCGTCGGGTTCGCCAAGGACAACAACGGCACGGCAGGCCTGGCCGGGGTGATCGGTTATCTGGTGATGATCTCCACCCTCAAAGTGCTCGACTCGACCATCAACATGGGCATGCTCGCCGGGATCGTCAGCGGCCTGATGGCCGGCGCGCTGTACAACCGCTTCAAGGACATCAAGTTGCCGGAGTATCTGGCGTTCTTTGGCGGACGGCGTTTCGTGCCGATCGTGACTGGTTTCGCAGCAGTCGGCCTGGGTGTGGTGTTCGGCTACATCTGGCCGCCGATCCAGCACGGCATCAATGCCTTCGGCACGCTGATGATGGAAAGCGGCAGCATCGGTGCCTTCGTGTTCGGCGTGTTCAACCGCCTGCTGATCGTCACAGGCCTGCACCACATCCTCAACAACATGGCGTGGTTCGTCTTCGGCAACTTCACCGACCCGACCACCGGGGCATTGGTCACCGGTGACTTGTCGCGCTACTTCGCCGGCGATCCAAAGGGCGGCCAGTTCATGACCGGCATGTTTCCAATGATGATCTTCGGCCTGCCTGCCGCCTGCCTGGCGATGTACCGCAACGCCCTGCCGGAGCGCCGCAAAGTCATGGGCGGGATATTCCTGTCGATGGCATTGACCTCGTTTCTCACCGGCGTGACCGAACCGATCGAATTCGCCTTCATGTTCCTCGCGCCGCTGCTGTATCTGCTGCATGCGCTGCTGACCGGGTTGTCGATGGCGATCACCAATGGCCTGAATATTCATCTTGGCTTCACCTTCTCCGGCGGCTTCATCGACATGATTCTGGGCTGGGGCAAGTCCACCAACGGTTGGCTGGTGGTTCCGGTGGGCATCGCCTACGCCGTGATCTATTACTGCGTTTTTGACTTCTGTATTCGCCGCTTCAATCTGAAGACGCCGGGGCGTGAGGATGTCGCGACAGCCGAGAAGGCCGTGCTTTCTGAAAACGAACGTGCCAGCGCGTACATCAAGGCCCTGGGCGGCGCCGAGAACCTGCTGACCGTGGGCGCCTGCACCACGCGGTTGCGCCTGGAAATGGTGGATCGCAACAAGGCGTCGGATGCCGACCTCAAAGCGTTGGGCGCGATGGCCGTGGTGCGTCCGGGCAAAGGTGGCAGCCTGCAAGTGGTGGTCGGGCCGCTGGCCGACAGCATCGCCGACGAAATACGCCTGGCCATGCCAGCGCTCGGCCGTGCGTTGGTGCGTGAACCCGTGGCGGTGGCCGATGAGCCGAAGGCAATTGCAGTCACCAGCGCCGAAGCACAGCAATGGCTCGACGCGTTGGGCGGTGGCGACAACGTGCTGCAACTTGATTGCATTGCAATGACACGGATCCGCTTGCAACTGGCCGACGGCAAGGCGCTGTCCGAGGCGCAGCTGAAGGCGCTGGGCTGTCAGGGTGTCAGCCCGCTGGACGGTGGGGTGTGGCATTTGCTGGTGGGCGAGAAGGCGGCGGGTTTAAGCGGGATGATTGGAAGTCTGGTTGATCGCAGCAAGGTCAGCGCCAGCGTCTGAGTCGCTACGTCAAAGGTCGAAGCTGTCGGAGACTGCGATCTGTTGATTTCGGATTGTCCGGCCTGGCCAGCAGGATCAAAAGCTCGCAGCCTCGTTGCACTCGACAGCTCCTACAGGAGATGGGGGTCACCTCTTAACGTTTGCATCTGTCAACTGTCAGGTCTGACAGTTGACCGGGTTTTATGGGGCTATTAGGTTGAAAGAATCAGGCCGTTTTTTATGCTGTTGCCTGGATATTCCTGCATTCAATGAAGGAGGTCTGCGACATGCCAGAGAAGATGAGTGACGAGCAATATCTAGTTTATCTTAAACGGAAATACGAGGAGCTTGATGCCAACGGTGACGGCAAGGTTTCGCTTCTCGAGTTCACCCAAAATACTCAAGGATGTTCCAAAGAGCTCAGAGAGTTTGTTTGGGACCACTTCAACTCGAATAGGGACCAGGGTTTAAGTTTCGAGGAATACTTGGCTAGCCAAGGAAATCAACGCAATTAAGTTCGCTTGCTTGATGTAAATACCGGCTGATGCCGGTATTTACTTGTGTCAGGTGCTTGGATCAACCCGATTGCGCTCGGTTTACGGCGAGTTCCTCGTGCATGACGATCTGCTGAATAATTCAACGCCGTACTGCGCTGCACACCGACCAACGCAACGGCCGAGTGCATGGCCACGGTAATTTGCCGAGGCCCACGATTTGAGGCAAAACAAAAGCGGCCGGTTGATTTGAACGGTGCCATCGCCAACAGACCAGCTTCCACAGTTGAACTGAGTGCACCCAGCTAGATAATGGCAACTGTCAGGCCGCCTTCGCGAGCCGGCTCGCTCCCACAGGTTTTGCATACCTCAGGCAGAGAATGGCCGGCTGCCAGACCCCTTCGCTGGCAAGCCAGCTCCCACAGTTGGGATTGGGTGAATCTGATGGAAATGAGGCGGCTGGTCGGACGTCTTCGCGAGCAGGTTCGCTCCTACAATTGAATCGCGTGGAGTCTGATGGATATGGGTCGGCTGGCAGGCCGCCTTCGCTGGCAAGCCAGCTCCCACAGTTGGGGTTGAGTGAATCTGATGGAGATGAGACGGCTGGTCGGCCGTCATCGCGAGCAGGCTCACTCCTACAATTGAATCGCGTGGAGTCTGATGGATATGGGTCGGCTGGCAGGCCGCCTTCGCTGGCAAGCCAGCTCCC
>NZ_JABWQQ010000036.1:0-34532 GCF_014268555.1 Pseudomonas sp. SWRI111
AGAAAAATGCCCGTATCTTGCGATACGGGCATTTTCTTTAACCGGCCAGCAGAATGCTAGGTTTTCACACAGTCTGACTAGGCCCGGTTCTTCGTTTCAGACTGACGTCTTACTCGGCGGATACAGCTTCGCCAGCAGTAGCACGATCAACCAACTCGACGTACGCCATAGGCGCGTTGTCGCCAGCGCGGAAACCGCACTTGAGGATGCGCAGGTAGCCACCCTCACGGGTAGCATAACGCTTGCCCAGGTCGTTGAAGAGCTTACCAACGATAGCTTTCGAGCGGGTACGGTCGAAAGCCAGACGGCGGTTAGCCAGGCTGTCTGTCTTGGCCAGAGTGATCAGCGGCTCGGCAACGCGGCGCAGTTCTTTGGCTTTTGGCAGAGTAGTTTTGATCAGCTCGTGCTCGAACAGCGACACCGCCATGTTTTGGAACATGGCCTTGCGGTGCGAGCTGGTGCGGCTCAGGTGACGACCACTTTTACGATGACGCATGGTTCATTCCTTACCAAACACTACGTTCGGTGATTACGACGATCAGGCAGTCGCCTTGTCGTCCTTCTTAAGACTTGCAGGCGGCCAGTTGTCGAGGCGCATGCCGAGGGACAGACCGCGGGAGGCCAGAACGTCCTTGATTTCAGTCAAGGATTTCTTGCCCAGGTTCGGAGTCTTCAACAGCTCTACTTCGGTACGCTGAATCAGGTCGCCGATGTAGTAGATGTTTTCCGCCTTAAGGCAGTTAGCCGAACGTACAGTCAGTTCCAGATCGTCAACCGGGCGAAGCAGGATCGGATCGATCTCGTCTTCCTGCTCGACAACCACTGGCTCACTGTCACCCTTGAGGTCGACGAACGCAGCCAACTGCTGTTGCAGGATGGTTGCAGCGCGGCGAATAGCCTCTTCAGGATCCAGAGTACCGTTGGTTTCCAGATCAATAACCAGCTTGTCCAGGTTGGTACGCTGCTCGACACGGGCGTTTTCCACCACGTACGCGATACGGCGAACCGGGCTGAACGAAGAGTCAAGCTGCAAGCGACCGATGCTGCGGCTTTCGTCTTCATCGCTCTGACGCGAGTCGGCTGGTTCATAACCACGACCACGAGCTACGGTGAGCTTCATGTTCAGGGCGCCGTTAGACGCCAGGTTAGCGATTACGTGATCGGGATTAACGATCTCGACATCATGATCCAGCTGAATATCGGCAGCGGTAACCACCCCCGAACCCTTCTTCGACAAGGTCAGCGTAACTTCGTCACGACCGTGCAGCTTGATGGCCAGACCTTTAAGGTTCAACAGGATTTCAATTACGTCTTCCTGTACACCTTCGATGGCGCTGTACTCGTGGAGCACACCGTCAATCTCGGCCTCGACTACTGCGCAGCCGGGCATTGAGGACAACAGGATGCGTCGCAGCGCGTTGCCCAGGGTGTGGCCAAAACCACGCTCGAGAGGCTCGAGAGTGATCTTGGCGCGGGTTGGACTGACAACCTGCACATCAATGTGGCGGGGTGTCAGGAACTCATTTACCGAAATCTGCATGGATGCACCTATTTTCTAGCCCTTACTTGGAGTAGAGCTCGACAATCAGGCTTTCGTTGATGTCGGCGGACAGATCACTGCGAGCAGGAACGTTCTTGAAAACGCCCGACTTCTTCTCAGTGTCTACTTCTACCCATTCTACGCGGCCACGTTGGGCACACAGATCGAGAGCTTGGACAATGCGAAGTTGGTTTTTTGCTTTCTCGCGAACTGCAACCACGTCACCAGCACGAACCTGATACGACGGAACGTTTACGGTCTGACCGTTGACGCTGATCGACTTGTGCGATACCAGCTGACGGGATTCGGCACGAGTCGAACCAAAGCCCATACGGTATACAACGTTGTCCAGACGGCATTCGAGCAGTTGCAGCAGGTTTTCACCGGTTGCACCTTTTTTGCCAGCAGCTTCTTTGTAGTAGCCGCTGAACTGACGCTCGAGAACGCCGTAGATACGACGGACCTTCTGCTTTTCACGCAGTTGGGTGCCGTAGTCGGACTGGCGGCCGCGGCGTTGGCCGTGGATACCAGGTGCTGCTTCAATGTTGCACTTCGATTCGATCGCGCGCACGCCGCTCTTCAGGAAGAGATCGGTGCCTTCGCGACGAGCGAGTTTGCATTTTGGACCAATGTAACGAGCCATTCTTTACAATCTCCTGGATTACACGCGGCGCTTCTTCGGCGGACGGCACCCGTTGTGCGGGATTGGCGTCACGTCGGTGATGCTGGCGATCTTGTAGCCACAGCCGTTCAAAGCGCGGACTGCGGATTCACGACCTGGACCTGGACCTTTGACGTTGACGTCGAGGTTTTTCAGGCCGTATTCCAGCGCAGCTTGACCAGCACGTTCAGCAGCTACTTGAGCAGCAAACGGGGTGGACTTGCGGGAACCGCGGAAACCCGAACCACCGGAGGTAGCCCAGGAAAGAGCGTTACCTTGACGGTCGGTGATGGTCACGATGGTGTTGTTAAAAGATGCATGGATGTGGGCGATGCCATCAACCACTGTCTTTTTAACTTTTTTACGAGGACGAGCAGCAGGTTTTGCCATGATTAAATTCCTGTCGATTCGCTGGGGCGATTACTTGCGGATCGGCTTACGCGGACCTTTACGGGTACGCGCGTTGGTCTTGGTACGCTGACCGCGCACTGGAAGACCGCGACGATGACGCAGACCGCGATAGCAACCGAGGTCCATCAAGCGCTTGATTTTCATGTTGATTTCGCGACGCAGGTCACCTTCAGTGGTGAACTTCGCCACTTCGCCACGCAGCTGTTCAATTTGCTCGTCGCTCAGATCTTTGATCTTTGCTGCTGGGTTTACCCCAGTTTCTGCACAGATTTTCTGTGCAGTAGTGCGACCAACACCATAGATGTAGGTCAGCGAGATAACAGTATGCTTGTTATCTGGAATGTTAACGCCTGCAATACGGGCCATTCAGTGGGACTCCAATTGACAGCTACCTACGCCCCGGAAGCCAAGAAATAGGGCGCGAGATAATATCGCTGTAATAACAAATAATCAACCCGGTAGCGCACTAGCTACCGGGCTTGAAGCACAATCACACTCAGCCTTGGCGCTGTTTGTGACGCGGTTCCGCGCTGCAAATTACTCGAACAACACCTTCGCGGCGAATAATCTTGCAGTTACGGCACAGCTTTTTCACCGATGCACGAACTTTCATCACCAACTCCTCGAACCTTATGGGTACTCAGCGCAACATGCCGCTGCCGTAACCCTTCAGGTTGGCTTTCTTCATCAGGGATTCGTACTGGTGCGAAACGAGGTGCGATTGTACTTGGGACATGAAGTCCATCACAACCACGACCACGATCAGCAACGAGGTCCCGCCAAGGTAGAACGGTACGTTGGCTGCAACCACCAGGAACTGGGGAAGCAAGCACACGGCCGTCATGTAAAGAGCACCGAACAGGGTCAAGCGAGTCAGAACGCCATCAATGTAGCGCGCAGACTGCTCACCTGGACGAATGCCCGGAATAAAGGCACCGGACTTCTTCAGGTTTTCCGCTACGTCTTTCGGATTGAACATCAACGCCGTATAGAAGAAGCAGAAGAAAATAATCCCTGCACTAAACAGCAGAATATTCAACGGCTGACCAGGAGCGATCGACTGCGAGATGTCCTGCAACCAGCCCATACCTTCAGACTGACCGAACCAGGCACCCAACGAAGCCGGGAACAGCAAAATGCTGCTCGCGAAAATAGCCGGAATAACACCGGCCATGTTCACCTTCAGCGGCAAGTGGCTAGTCTGCGCAGCGAAGACCTTACGGCCCTGCTGACGCTTGGCGTAGTGAACAGCAATACGACGCTGACCACGCTCAATGAACACCACGAAACCGATAATCGCTACTGCCAGCAAACCGATGGCAACCAGGGCGAAGATGTTGATATCACCCTGACGCGCAGACTCGAAAGACTGCCCGATTGCTCTCGGAAGACCGGCGACGATACCCGAAAAAATCAACATCGAGATACCGTTGCCAACACCACGCTCAGTAATCTGCTCACCCAGCCACATCATGAACATCGCACCAGCCACAAATGTGGTTACCGCGACGAAATGGAAGCCAAAGTCACCAGTGAACGCCACGCCCTGCCCCGCCAGACCAATGGACATGCCAATGGCCTGGACTAGAGCGAGAGCGACGGTGAGGTAGCGGGTGTACTGGCTGATCTTGCGACGGCCAGCTTCACCTTCCTTCTTCAACTGCTCCAGCTGCGGGCTGACGGCGGTCATCAGTTGCATGATGATCGATGCCGAAATATACGGCATGATCCCCAGTGCAAAGATGCTCATCCGTTCCAGCGCGCCGCCGGAAAACATGTTGAACAAGCTAAGAATGGTCCCCTCATTCTGTCGAAACAGGTCCGCGAGACGGTCCGGGTTGATACCTGGAACCGGGATGTGTGCGCCTATTCGGTAGACGATAATCGCCAGGAACAGAAAACGCAGACGAGCCCAGAGTTCAGACATACCGCCTTTGCCGAGCGCAGAGAGAGCACCTTGCTTAGCCATTTATTCCTCGAACTTGCCGCCAGCTGCTTCGATAGCCGCACGCGCACCTTTGGTGGCGCCGATTCCCTTGCCGATAGTGACAGCGCGAGTCACTTCACCGGACAGCATGATTTTCACACGCTGCACGTTGACGTTGATCACGTTGGCATCTTTCAGGGACTGCACAGTAACGATGTCGCCTTCCACTTTAGCCAGCTCGGACAGACGCACTTCTGCGCGATCCATGGCCTTCAGGGAAACGAAACCGAACTTAGGCAGGCGACGATGCAGCGGCTGTTGACCGCCTTCAAAGCCTGGAGCGATGGTGCCACCGGAGCGGGAGGTCTGACCTTTGTGGCCGCGGCCACCGGTCTTGCCCAAACCACTACCGATACCACGGCCCGGACGATGCTTTTCGCGACGGGAACCCGGCGCTGGACTCAGATCATTGAGTTTCATCGATTAACCCTCGACACGCAGCATGTAGTAAGCCTTGTTGATCATCCCGCGATTCTCGGGAGTATCCTGGACTTCTACAGTGTGACCGATGCGACGCAGACCCAGACCCTTAACGCACAGTTTGTGGTTAGGGATGCGGCCGGTCATGCTTTTGATCAGCGTTACTTTAACGGTAGCCATGATCAGAAGATCTCCTTGACAGTCAGACCACGCTTGGCAGCGATGGACTCAGGAGATTGCATAGCCTTCAGACCCTTGAAAGTGGCGTGAACCACGTTTACCGGGTTAGTCGAGCCATAGCACTTGGCCAGAACGTTCTGCACACCAGCAACTTCGAGGACAGCACGCATAGCGCCGCCAGCGATGATACCGGTACCTTCAGAAGCAGGCTGCATGTACACCTTCGAAGCGCCGTGACCGGACTTCATTGCGTACTGCAGAGTGGTGCCGTTCAGGTCAACTTGGATCATGTTGCGGCGAGCAGCTTCCATTGCCTTCTGGATCGCAGCAGGCACTTCACGTGACTTGCCACGGCCGAAGCCAACACGCCCTTTACCATCACCTACCACGGTCAACGCGGTGAAAGTGAAGATACGGCCGCCTTTAACGGTTTTGGCTACGCGGTTAACTTGAACCAGCTTCTCGATGTAGCCTTCGTCGCGCTTTTGGTCGTTATTTGACATAACTTAGAACTCCAGCCCAGCTTCACGAGCAGCATCAGCCAGCGCTTTAACGCGGCCGTGGTACTTGAAGCCAGAGCGGTCGAAAGCCACTTGCGAGACGCCAGCGGCCTTAGCACGCGTAGCGACCAGCTGGCCAACCTTTGTGGCCGCGTCGATGTTGCCAGTGGCACCATCACGCAGTTCTTTATCCAAAGTCGAGGCACTTGCCAGGACTTTGTTGCCGTCGGCCGAGATGACCTGGGCGTAGATGTGCTGCGACGAGCGGAACACGCAGAGACGCACGACTTCGAGTTCGTGCATTTTCAGGCGTGCTTTGCGAGCGCGACGCAGTCGAGTAACTTTTTTGTCGGTCATTTGCTATGCCCTACTTCTTCTTGGCTTCTTTACGACGGACGACTTCGTCCGCGTAGCGCACACCTTTGCCTTTGTACGGCTCTGGTGGACGGAAGTCGCGGATCTCAGCGGCCACTTGACCTACCAGCTGCTTGTCGATGCCCTTGATCAGGATATCGGTCTGGCTAGGAGTCTCAGCGGTGATGCCTTCCGGCAGTTCGTAATCCACTGGGTGCGAGAAGCCAAGGGCAAGGTTCAGAACCGTGCCTTTTGCTTGCGCTTTGTAACCAACACCGACCAGCTGGAGCTTGCGCTCGAAGCCTTGGCTTACGCCCTGGACCATGTTGTTTACCAACGCACGCGTGGTACCGGCCATTGCGCGAGTTTGTTGATCGCCATTGCGAGCAGCGAAACGCAGCTCACCAGCTTCTTCAACGATCTCAACGGACGAATGGATGTTCAGTTCAAGAGTACCCTTGGCACCCTTCACCGAAAGCTGTTGGCCTGCGAATTTGACTTCGACACCGGCTGGCAGCTTAACGGGGTTCTTAGCGACGCGAGACATGCTTATCCCCCCTTAGAACACAGTGCAAAGAACTTCGCCGCCGACACCGGCAGCGCGCGCAGCACGATCCGTCATCACACCTTTGTTGGTGGAGACGATAGACACGCCAAGACCGCCACGAACTTTCGGCAGATCTTCAACGGACTTGTACTGACGCAGGCCTGGACGACTAACGCGCTTCACTTCTTCGATAACCGGACGGCCTTCGAAGTACTTCAGCGAGATGGACAACGACGGCTTGGCGTCGGTGGTGATCTGAAAATCCGCGATGTAACCTTCGTCCTTCAGGACTTTTGCTACAGCAGCCTTCAACGTGGAAGACGGCATGCTTACGACAGACTTTTCAGCCATCTGGGCATTACGGATTCGAGTTAGCATGTCCGCTAACGGGTCCTGCATACTCATGGGCTAGACGCTCCTAATACAAAAAAATTAGCCTTGCGGCTACTACTTGTCGCCGAGAACTTCCGGGCAGAAAAACACGGGCTCAGGCGAGCCGGTCATTCTAGACACACCCCAGAAATGAATCAAGCCCCAAAAGGGGCTTGATTCAGATTCAAGGTCACCGGCGGTCAGGTTCTTGCAAACCCGAACACCGAGACTTTGACAGCGATTACCAGCTGGCTTTAACCAGACCTGGAACGTCACCACGCATTGCAGCTTCACGCAGCTTGTTACGACCGAGGCCGAACTTGCGGTAAACGCCGTGCGGACGACCAGTCAGGCGGCAACGGTTACGCATGCGCGAAGCGCTTGCGTCACGTGGTTGCTTCTGCAGAGCTACGGTAGCTTCCCAACGCGCTTCTGGACTTGCGTTCAGATCGACGATGATAGCTTTCAGCGCTGCACGCTTGGTGGCGTACTTGGCAACAGTGAGCTGACGCTTCAGCTCACGGTTCTTCATGCTCATCTTAGCCATTTTCCTACTCCAATCAGTTGCGGAACGGGAATTTGAAAGCACGCAGCAGAGCGCGGCCTTCATCATCGTTCTTGGCAGTGGTGGTCAGGGTAATGTCCAGACCGCGGAGAGCATCGATCTTGTCGTAGTCGATTTCCGGGAAAATGATCTGCTCTTTCACGCCCATGCTGTAGTTGCCACGACCATCGAAGGACTTGGCATTCAGGCCGCGGAAGTCGCGAACCCGAGGCAGGGAGATCGACAGCAGACGATCCAGGAACTCGTACATACGCTCACGGCGCAGAGTCACCTTGACGCCGATCGGCCATCCTTCGCGGACTTTGAAGCCAGCGATGGATTTACGAGCGTAGGTCACAACGACTTTCTGGCCGGTGATCTTTTCCAGGTCAGCAACAGCATGCTCAATGACTTTTTTGTCACCGACTGCTTCGCCCAGACCCATGTTCAGGGTGATTTTTGTAACGCGTGGAACTTCCATCACGTTCGAAAGCTTAAGTTCTTCCTTAAGCTTCGGTGCGATTTCCTTCCAGTAAATCTCTTTTAGTCGTGCCATGGTCTTCTACCTAGCAGTGTTCAAGCATCAACCGCTTTTTGGGTCGACTTGAAGACACGAATTTTCTTGCCATCTTCTACTTTGAAACCAACGCGGTCAGCCTTGTTGGTTTCGCCGTTGAAAATGGCGACGTTAGAAGCGTCCAGTGGAGCTTCTTTTTCGACGATACCGCCTTGCACGCCCGACATCGGGTTAGGCTTGGTATGACGCTTGACCAGGTTCAGACCACCAACAACCAGACGGTTATTAGCAAGAACCTTGAGCACCTTACCGCGCTTACCTTTGTCTTTGCCGGCGATCACGATGATCTCGTCGTCACGACGAATCTTTTGCATGTCGGATCTCCTTACAGCACTTCTGGGGCGAGCGAGACGATCTTCATGAACTTCTCGGTACGAAGTTCACGGGTCACTGGCCCAAAGATACGGGTGCCGATCGGCTCTTGCTTGTTGTTCAGAAGAACAGCAGCGTTGCCATCAAAGCGGATAATGGAGCCATCAGCACGACGTACGCCGTGACGAGTGCGGACTACAACAGCAGTCATCACTTGGCCTTTTTTCACTTTACCGCGAGGAATTGCTTCCTTCACGGTAACTTTGATGATGTCACCGATACCAGCGTAACGACGATGGGAGCCACCCAGCACCTTGATGCACATAACGCGGCGAGCGCCGCTGTTATCGGCCACATCGAGCATGGATTGAGTCTGAATCATATAATTTCTCCGACCCCTAGTCCTTAGACTTCCACAGCGCGTTCGAGAACATCAACCAGCGCCCAAGACTTGGTCTTGGCCATAGGACGAGTTTCACGAATAGTGACTTTGTCGCCGATGTGGCACTGATTGGTTTCGTCGTGCGCGTGCAGCTTAGTCGAACGCTTAACGTATTTACCGTAGATCGGGTGCTTTACGCGACGCTCGATCAATACGGTGATGGTTTTGTCCATCTTGTCGCTGACAACACGGCCAGTCAGCGTACGGACAGTTTTTTCGGCTTCAGCCATGATCACTTACCTGCCTGCTGGTTGAGCACAGTCTTCACGCGAGCGATGTCACGCTTAACTTGCGAGAGCAGATGAGACTGCCCCAACTGGCCAGTTGCTTTCTGCATACGCAGATTGAACTGGTCGCGCAGCAAGCCGAGCAGTTGCTCGTTCAGCTGCTGTGCGGATTTTTCACGAAGTTCATTCGCTTTCATCACATCACCGTCCGTTTAACAAAGGCGGTGGCGAGCGGCAGCTTTGCAGCAGCCAGGGCAAAAGCCTCACGCGCCAGCTCTTCAGAAACACCCTCGATTTCATACAGGACTTTGCCTGGCTGAATCTGGGCAACCCAGTACTCCACACTACCCTTACCTTTACCCATACGAACCTCGAGAGGTTTTTTGGAGATCGGCTTGTCCGGGAATACACGGATCCAGATCTTGCCGCCACGTTTTACGTGACGGGTCAGAGCACGACGCGCTGACTCGATCTGACGAGCGGTGAGACGACCACGAGCTACAGACTTCAGCGCGAACTCGCCGAAGCTGACTTTGCTACCGCGCTGAGCCAGACCACGGTTGTGGCCGGTCATCTGCTTGCGGAACTTCGTACGCTTTGGTTGCAACATTTGGCGTACCCCTTACTTAGCAGCTTTTTTACGAGGCGCTGGTGCTTGTGGTTTCAGTTCTTCTTGGCGACCACCAATAACTTCGCCTTTGAAGATCCAAACCTTTACACCGATCACACCGTAGGTGGTGTGAGCTTCGTAGTTGGCATAGTCGATGTCGGCACGCAGGGTGTGCAATGGCACACGACCTTCGCGATACCATTCAGTACGTGCGATTTCAGCACCGCCGAGACGACCGCTCACTTGGATTTTGATGCCTTTGGCACCAATGCGCATGGCGTTCTGTACTGCGCGCTTCATAGCGCGACGGAACATTACACGACGCTCCAGCTGCTGAGCTACGCTCTGCGCAACCAGCATACCGTCGAGCTCCGGCTTGCGGATCTCTTCGATATTGATGTGCACAGGCACACCCATTTGCTTGGTCAGGTCCTGACGCAGTTTCTCAACATCTTCACCTTTCTTCCCGATAACGATACCTGGACGAGCGGTGTGGATGGTGATACGTGCAGTTTGTGCCGGACGATGGATATCGATACGGCTTACGGACGCGCTTTTTAGTTTGTCTTGGAGATACTCACGCACTTTCAGATCTGCGAACAAGTAGTCCGCATAAGTCCGACCGTCTGCGTACCAGACGGAGGTGTGCTCCTTGACGATTCCCAGGCGAATGCCAATGGGATGTACTTTCTGACCCATCTCTTCGACTCCGTTACTTGTCAGCAACCTTGACAGTGATATGGCAAGACCGCTTGACGATGCGATCAGCACGGCCTTTGGCACGTGGCATGATGCGCTTCAGCGAACGCCCTTCGTTGACGAAAACGGTGCTGACCTTCAGGTCATCAACGTCTGCGCCTTCGTTATGCTCGGCGTTGGCTACGGCCGACTCCAGCACTTTCTTCATGATCTCGGCGGCTTTCTTACTGCTGAAAGCCAACAGGTTGAGCGCTTCGCCCACCTTCTTCCCGCGGATCTGGTCGGCGACCAAGCGGGCTTTCTGGGCGGAGATTCGAGCGCCCGACAACTTAGCGGCTACTTCCATTTCCTAACCCCTTAACGCTTGGCTTTCTTGTCAGCCACGTGCCCGCGATAAGTGCGGGTACCGGCGAACTCGCCCAGTTTGTGGCCGACCATGTCTTCGTTAACGAGAACTGGGACGTGTTGACGACCGTTGTGTACTGCGATGGTCAGACCGACCATTTGTGGCAGGATCATCGAACGACGCGACCAAGTCTTAATTGGTTTGCGATCGTTCTTTTCCGCCGCCACTTCGATCTTCTTCAGTAGGTGAAGATCAATAAAAGGACCTTTTTTCAGAGAACGTGGCACTGTCGTATCCCTCTATTTACTTGCGACGACGGACGATCATTTTGTCGGTACGCTTATTACCACGAGTCTTCGCGCCCTTAGTCGGGAAGCCCCATGGCGATACCGGATGACGACCACCAGAGGTACGACCTTCACCACCACCATGTGGGTGGTCAACCGGGTTCATGGCAACACCACGAACGGTTGGGCGAACGCCACGCCAGCGCTTGGCACCAGCTTTACCCAGCGAACGCAGGCTGTGCTCGGAGTTCGAGACTTCGCCCAGGGTCGCACGGCATTCAGCCAGGACTTTACGCATTTCACCGGAACGCAGACGCAGGGTCACGTAGACACCTTCACGAGCGATCAACTGAGCCGAAGCACCAGCGGAACGAGCGATCTGTGCACCTTTACCTGGCTTCAATTCGATGCCGTGTACGGTAGAACCGACTGGAATGTTGCGCAGTTGCAGAGCGTTGCCTGGCTTGATTGGAGCCAGAGCGCCCGCGATCAGCTGGTCGCCAGCACTCACGCCTTTAGGGGCGATGATGTAGCGGCGCTCGCCGTCTGCGTAGCACAGCAGTGCGATGTGAGCAGTACGGTTTGGATCGTATTCGATACGCTCGACAGTGGCGACGATGCCATCTTTGTCGTTGCGACGGAAATCGACCATACGATAATGCTGCTTATGACCACCACCGATGTGACGCGTGGTAATACGGCCATTGTTGTTACGACCACCAGTCTTCGATTTTTTCTCGAGCAGCGGTGCGTGAGGAGCGCCTTTATGCAGCTCCTGGTTGACCACCTTGACCACAAAACGGCGGCCAGGGGAAGTCGGTTTGCATTTAACGATTGCCATGATGCACCCCTTCCTTACTCAGCACTGCTGCTGAAATCGAGATCTTGGCCTGGCTGAAGGGAGATAACTGCCTTCTTCCAGTCATTGCGCTTGCCCAGACCGCGAGCTGTGCGCTTGCTCTTACCCAGAACGTTCAGGGTAGTAACACGCTCAACTTTCACGCTGAACAGGCTTTCGACGGCCTTCTTGATTTCCAGCTTGGTTGCGTCAGTAGCAACCTTGAAAACGAACTGGCCTTTCTTGTCTGCCAGAACCGTAGCCTTCTCGGAAACGTGCGGGCCAAGCAGAACTTTAAATACGCGTTCCTGGTTCATCCCAGCAGCTCCTCGAATTTCTTCACGGCCGACACGGTGATCAACACCTTGTCGTATGCGATCAGACTAACTGGATCGGAACCTTGCACGTCACGTACATCTACGTGCGGCAGGTTGCGAGCAGCCAGGTACAGGTTCTGATCAACAGCGTCCGACACGATCAGAACGTCGGTCAGGCTCATGTTGTTCAGTTTGCCCAGCAGATCTTTGGTTTTCGGAGTTTCAACAGCGAAATCCTGAACCACGACCAGACGATCAGTACGCACCAGCTCAGCAAGGATGGAACGCATTGCTGCGCGATACATCTTCTTGTTCAGCTTCTGGGAGTGATCCTGTGGACGAGCTGCGAAAGTGGTACCGCCGCCACGCCAGATTGGGCTACGGATAGTACCGGCACGAGCGCGGCCAGTACCTTTCTGACGCCATGGGCGTTTGCCGCCACCACGAACGTCGGAACGGGTTTTCTGCTGCTTGCTACCTTGACGGCCGCCGGCCATGTAGGCCACGACTGCTTGGTGAACCAGCGTCTCGTTGAATTCGCCGCCAAATGTCAGTTCGGAAACTTCGATCGCTTGAGCGTCATTTACATTTAATTGCATGTCAGCTTCCCCTTAACCGCGAGCCTTGGCTGCTGGACGTACAACCAGGTTGCCGCCAGTAGCGCCAGGAACAGCACCCTTGACCAACAACAGATTGCGTTCAGCGTCCACGCGCACTACTTCCAGGGACTGCACGGTCACGCGCTCAGCGCCCATATGACCGGACATTTTTTTGCCCTTGAATACACGACCAGGAGTCTGGCACTGGCCGATAGAGCCTGGGACGCGGTGGGATACGGAGTTACCGTGGGTGTTATCTTGCCCGCGGAAATTCCAACGCTTGATCGTACCCTGGAAGCCTTTACCCTTGGACTGACCGGTTACATCAACCAGTTGACCAGCGGCGAAGATTTCAGCGTTGATCAGATCGCCAGCCTGGTACTCGCCTTCTTCAAGACGGAATTCCATGGTGGTGCGACCAGCGGCAACGTTCGCTTTAGCGAAGTGGCCAGCTTGAGCTGCTGTTACACGCGAAGCGCGACGCTCGCCGACAGTGACTTGCACTGCACGATAGCCATCGGTCTCTTCAGTTTTGAACTGGGTGACGCGATTCGGCTCGATCTCAATGACCGTGACCGGAATGGAGACACCTTCTTCGGTGAAAATACGGGTCATACCGCATTTACGACCGACTACACCAATAGTCATGTTGTAAACCTCATGAGTGTACGGGGCTTTCACCCGCTATGGCCGCCCATTTCAGAGCGTTACACGACCAAGACCGAGTCTTAGCCGAGGCTGATCTGCACTTCCACACCGGCCGCAAGATCAAGCTTCATCAGCGCATCAACGGTTTTATCCGTTGGCTGGACGATGTCCAGTACACGCTTATGAGTGCGGATCTCGTACTGGTCGCGCGCGTCTTTGTTGACGTGCGGGGAAACCAGAACGGTGAACCGCTCTTTACGGGTAGGCAGTGGAATTGGACCACGCACTTGAGCACCAGTACGTTTCGCGGTTTCCACGATTTCCTGGGTTGATTGGTCGATCAGGCGATGGTCAAAAGCCTTCAACCTGATACGGATTTGCTGATTTTGCATTGGATTTCAGACTCCGGCTGCTATTCCCACCGAGCGCAATACGCCCGTTAAAAGGAGGCGCAATTCTATAGACGCCCCTGATAGGTGTCAACCCAATAAAAAAGGCCCCCGCTAAGCGGGGGCCCTCTCAAAACATGGAGCTATCTCAGAAGAGATAATTACTCGATGATTTTAGCTACAACGCCAGCACCAACGGTACGGCCGCCTTCGCGAATAGCGAAACGCAGACCGTCTTCCATTGCGATGGTTTTGATCAGGGTAACAACCATTTTGATGTTGTCGCCCGGCATTACCATCTCAACGCCTTCCGGCAGCTCGCAGTTACCAGTCACGTCAGTAGTACGGAAGTAGAACTGTGGACGGTAGCCTTTGAAGAACGGAGTGTGACGACCGCCTTCTTCTTTGCTCAGTACGTACACTTCAGCTTCGAACTTGGTGTGCGGCTTGACCGAACCCGGCTTGACCAGAACCTGGCCACGCTCAACGTCGTCACGCTTGGTACCACGCAGCAGAACGCCGCAGTTCTCGCCAGCACGACCTTCGTCGAGCAGTTTACGGAACATTTCAACACCGGTGCAGGTGGTGACGGTGGTGTCACGCAGACCAACGATTTCCAGTGGATCCTGAACCTTGACGATACCGCGCTCGATACGACCGGTTACAACAGTACCGCGACCGGAAATCGAGAATACGTCTTCGATTGGCATCAGGAACGGCTTGTCGATAACACGGACTGGATCCGGGATGTAGCTGTCCAGAGTCTCAACCAGCTTACGAACGGACGTGGTGCCCATTTCGTTATCGTCTTTGCCTTCCAGAGCCATACGAGCAGAACCGATGATGATCGGAGTGTCGTCACCTGGGAAGTCGTAAGTGCTCAGCAGATCGCGCACTTCCATCTCAACCAGCTCCAGCAGCTCAGCGTCGTCTACCAGGTCAGCCTTGTTCAGGTAAACCACGATGTACGGAACGCCTACCTGACGGGACAGCAGGATGTGCTCACGGGTTTGTGGCATCGGACCATCAGCGGCCGAGCAAACCAGGATCGCGCCGTCCATCTGGGCAGCACCGGTGATCATGTTCTTCACATAGTCAGCGTGACCTGGGCAGTCAACGTGAGCGTAGTGACGGATCAGCGAGTTGTATTCAACGTGCGCGGTGTTGATGGTGATACCACGAGCTTTTTCTTCTGGCGCGCTGTCGATCTTGTCGAAGTCAACGATTGCCGAACCGAATACTTCGGAGCAAACGCGAGTCAGAGCAGCAGTCAGAGTGGTTTTACCGTGGTCAACGTGACCAATGGTGCCAACGTTGACGTGCGGTAGGGAACGATCAAATTTTTCTTTAGCCACGACAATTAACTCCTAGCCTAAAGGGGCTGAATCAGCCTTGTTTTTTGGTTACGGATTCGACGATGTGCGACGGAGCCGTATCGTATTTTTTGAATTCCATAGAGTAGCTTGCGCGACCCTGGGACATGGAACGAACGTCGGTCGCATAACCGAACATCTCACCCAGTGGAACCTCGGCACGGATAACCTTGCCGGACACTGTGTCTTCCATACCCTGGATCATGCCGCGACGACGGTTAAGGTCGCCCATCACATCACCCATATAGTCTTCAGGCGTAACAACCTCTACCGCCATGATCGGCTCGAGCAACTCACCACCGCCCTTCTGGGCCAGTTGCTTGGTCGCCATGGAAGCAGCCACTTTAAACGCCATCTCGTTGGAGTCGACGTCGTGGTAAGAACCATCGAACACGGTAGCCTTCAGGCCGATCAGCGGATAGCCGGCAACAACGCCGTTCTTCATCTGCTCTTCGATACCCTTCTGGATAGCCGGGATGTATTCCTTAGGAACCACACCACCTACTACTTCGTTCACGAATTGCAGACCTTCCTGACCTTCGTCAGCAGGAGCAAAACGGATCCAGCAGTGACCAAACTGGCCGCGACCACCGGACTGACGAACGAACTTGCCTTCGATTTCACAGCTCTTCGTGATGCGCTCACGATACGAAACCTGAGGCTTGCCGATGTTGGCTTCGACGTTGAACTCACGGCGCATCCGGTCAACCAGGATGTCCAGGTGCAACTCGCCCATGCCGGAGATGATCGTTTGACCAGTCTCTTCATCAGTTTTAACGCGGAAAGACGGGTCTTCCTGAGCAAGCTTGCCCAGAGCGATACCCATTTTTTCCTGGTCATCCTTGGTCTTAGGCTCTACGGCAACCGAAATAACCGGCTCCGGGAAGTCCATGCGAACCAGGATGATTGGCTTGTCAGCGTTGCAGAGGGTTTCACCAGTGGTGACGTCCTTCATGCCGATCAGGGCCGCGATGTCGCCAGCGCGTACTTCCTTGATCTCTTCACGGGCGTTTGCGTGCATTTGCACCATACGACCCACGCGCTCTTTCTTGCCTTTGACCGAGTTGATCACGCCGTCGCCGGAGTTCAACACGCCCGAGTAAACGCGGACGAAAGTCAGAGTACCCACGAATGGGTCAGTAGCGATCTTGAACGCCAGAGCCGCGAAAGGCTCGCTGTCGTCTGCATGACGCTCCATCTCTTCTTCCTCGTTATCAGGGTTGGTACCCTTGATAGCAGGAATGTCGGTCGGAGCAGGCAGGTAGTCGATAACGGCGTCGAGAACCAGGGGAACGCCCTTGTTCTTGAACGAAGAACCGCAAACGGCCAGAACGATTTCGCCGGCGATGGTACGCTGACGCAAAGCAGCCTTGATCTCTTCGATCGACAGCTCTTCGCCTTCCAGGTACTTGTTCATCAGCTCTTCGTTGGCTTCGGCGGCAGCTTCAACCATGTTGTTGCGCCACTCTTCAGCCAGCTCTTGCAGCTCGGCTGGGATGTCCTTGCGAACAGGGACCATACCTTTGTCAGAGTCGTTCCAGTACACAGCTTGCATGTTGATCAGATCGATCTGACCCTGGAAGTTGTCTTCGGAACCGATAGCCAGCTGAATCGGCACCGGAGTGTGACCCAGACGCTGCTTGATCTGACCGATCACGCGCAGGAAGTTGGCGCCAGCACGGTCCATCTTGTTTACGTAAACAAGACGTGGAACACCGTACTTGTTGGCTTGACGCCATACGGTTTCCGACTGCGGCTCAACACCCGAAGTACCGCAGAACACAACGACAGCGCCGTCGAGTACGCGCAGGGAGCGCTCTACTTCAATGGTGAAGTCTACGTGGCCCGGGGTATCGATTACGTTGAAACGGTGCTCGTGAGAGTACTGCTTCTCGGAACCTTTCCAGAAGGCGGTAATGGCAGCAGAAGTAATGGTAATACCACGCTCCTGCTCCTGAACCATCCAGTCTGTGGTCGCGGCGCCGTCATGCACCTCGCCCATTTTGTGACTTTTGCCGGTGTAAAACAGTACGCGCTCGGTGGTGGTGGTTTTACCAGCATCCACGTGAGCGACGATACCGATGTTACGGTAGCGGCTAATCGGAGTAGTACGAGCCATAAAGCCCTCGCAAAATTAGTGAAGCTAAAATTAGAAGCGGTAGTGCGAGAAAGCTTTGTTAGCTTCGGCCATACGGTGCACGTCTTCACGCTTCTTAACAGCAGCACCTTTACCTTCAGCAGCATCCAGCAGTTCGCCAGCCAAACGCAGAGCCATAGACTTCTCGCCACGCTTGCGTGCGAAGTCTACCAACCAGCGCATTGCCAGAGCGTTACGACGGGAAGGACGAACCTCGACCGGAACCTGGTAAGTAGCACCACCAACGCGGCGCGACTTCACTTCGACCAGCGGAGCGATGGCGTCGAGTGCTTTTTCGAAGAGTTCCAGGGGATCGGTGCCAGCCTTACGGGCCGCAACGGTTTCCAGGGCACCATAAACGATACGTTCGGCAACGGCTTTCTTGCCGCTTTCCATAACGTGGTTCATGAATTTGGCGAGGATCTGGCTTCCGTATTTCGGATCGTCCAGAATCTCACGCTTTGCTGCTACGCGACGTCTTGGCATGATAAGCCCTCAAGCGGTCTTCAGGTTAGCTCGGGACAGATCCAGAGGATGCGTGCCCGACCTTACTCTTATCGACTCAATAAAATAAAAATCTGCAAAACGACCGATTACTTCGGACGCTTGGTACCGTACTTCGAACGACCCTGGTTACGGCCTTTAACGCCGGAAGTATCCAAGGAGCCGCGAACGGTGTGGTAACGAACACCTGGCAAGTCTTTTACACGACCGCCGCGGATCAGTACCACGCTGTGCTCTTGCAGGTTGTGGCCTTCACCGCCGATGTACGAGGAAACCTCGAAACCGTTGGTCAGACGCACACGGCATACTTTACGCAGTGCCGAGTTAGGTTTTTTCGGCGTGGTGGTGTACACACGGGTGCACACGCCACGACGTTGCGGGCAGTTCTGCAGCGCAGGTACGTCGGATTTCTCGACGATACGCTTACGCGGCTGACGTACCAGCTGGTTGATAGTTGCCATCTACTAGCTCCACTGTTGTCTTGCGACGCTATTGTCTTGCAAGAAAAGCAAAATGGCAGGAACGAATTCCCGCCAAATTTAGGGGATCAAGAGTCTAAAGAGGATCTTGGCCCCAGTCAAGGCAAGGCCCCGACCTCCCCGCCCTTCAAACCTCGACTAAATGTCGCGATTCGATGAACGGAGCGATCAGGGCCTTACGCTCATTTATCGCAGAACTCAGTTACCGCTCGAGTTCAGCGCTTCGGTCAGTGCAGCTTCCACTTCACTGGCGCTTACGCGCAACGGCTTGTCAGCATCACGGCGACGCTTGCGCTCGCTGTGATAGGCAAGACCGGTACCGGCCGGGATCAGACGACCCACGACTACGTTTTCTTTCAGGCCGCGCAGGTAATCGCGCTTGCCGGTGACTGCCGCTTCGGTCAGTACGCGGGTGGTTTCCTGGAAGGAAGCCGCCGAGATGAACGATTCGGTGGACAACGACGCCTTGGTGATACCCAACAGAACGCGAGTGTACTTGGAGACAAACTTGTCTTCCGCGCCCAGACGCTCGTTTTCTACCAGTACGTGAGTCAGTTCCATCTGGTCGCCCTTGATGAAACTGGAGTCGCCGGATTCAGCGATCTCAACTTTACGCAGCATCTGACGCAGGATGGTCTCGATGTGCTTGTCGTTGATTTTCACGCCTTGCAGACGGTAAACGTCCTGGATCTCGTTGACGATGTACTTGGCCAGCGCGCTCACACCCAGCAGACGCAGGATGTCGTGCGGATCGCTTGGACCGTCGGAGATAACTTCGCCGCGGTTTACCTGTTCGCCTTCGAAGACGTTCAGGTGACGCCACTTCGGAATCAGCTCTTCGTACGGATCGCTACCGTCGTTCGGGGTAATGACCAGACGGCGCTTGCCTTTGGTCTCTTTACCGAACGCGATGGTGCCGCTGACTTCAGCCAGAATCGACGCTTCTTTCGGACGACGAGCTTCGAACAGGTCGGCAACACGCGGCAGACCACCGGTGATGTCACGAGTCTTCGAAGTTTCCTGCGGAATACGAGCGATAACGTCACCGATCGCAATCTTCGCACCGTCCGCTACACCGACCAGGGCGTTGGCTGGCAGGAAGTACTGAGCGATAACGTCAGTGCCTGGCAGCAACAGATCCTTGCCGTTGTCGTCGACCATCTTCACCGCAGGACGAATTTCCTTGCCCGCTGCTGGACGATCTTTCGCGTCGAGAACTTCAATGTTGGTCATACCGGTCAATTCGTCAGTCTGACGCTTGATCGTGATGCCTTCTTCCATGCCCACGTAGGTCACGGTACCTTTCATTTCGGTAACGATCGGGTGAGTGTGCGGATCCCACTTGGCCACGATTGCGCCAGCGTCGACCTTGTCACCTTCTTTAACCGAAATCACAGCACCGTACGGCAGCTTGTAACGCTCGCGCTCACGACCGAAGTCGTCAGCGATCGCCAGCTCACCGGAACGGGACACAGCAACCAGGTGGCCATCCACTCGCTCGACGTGCTTCAGGTTGTGCAGACGGACGGTACCGCCATTCTTCACCTGAACGCTGTCGGCTGCGGAAGTACGGCTTGCCGCACCACCGATGTGGAACGTACGCATGGTCAGCTGGGTACCCGGCTCACCGATGGACTGGGCGGCGATAACGCCGACCGCTTCACCGATGTTTACCTGGTGACCACGAGCCAGATCACGACCGTAGCACTTGGCGCAAATGCCGTAGCGGGTTTCGCAACTGATCGGCGAACGCACGATCACTTCGTCGATGCTGTTCAGCTCGATGAATTCGACCCACTTCTCGTCAACCAGAGTGCCGGCAGGAACGATAACGTCCTCGGTACCCGGCTTGAACACGTCACGGGCAATAACACGACCCAATACGCGCTCACCCAACGGTTCTACAACGTCACCGCCTTCAATGTGCGGAGTCATCAGCAGACCGTGTTCGGTGCCGCAATCGATCTCGGTTACCACCAGATCCTGCGCCACGTCTACCAGACGACGAGTCAGGTAACCGGAGTTAGCGGTTTTCAACGCGGTATCCGCCAGACCCTTACGAGCACCGTGAGTCGAGATGAAGTACTGAAGTACGCTCAGACCTTCACGGAAGTTCGCAGTAATCGGCGTTTCAATGATGGAGCCGTCCGGCTTGGCCATCAGACCACGCATACCGGCCAGCTGACGAATCTGTGCAGCGGAACCCCGCGCACCCGAGTCGGCCATCATGTACATCGAGTTGAAAGACTCTTGGTCGACTTCGTCGCCATGACGGTCGATGACTTTCTCTTTCGAGAGGTTGGCCATCATCGCCTTGGAAACTTCATCGTTCGCTTTCGACCAAAGGTCGATCACTTTGTTGTACTTCTCGCCCTGGGTTACCAGGCCGGAGGCGTACTGGCTCTCGATCTCTTTCACTTCGTCGGTGGCTGCACCGATGATGCGGGCTTTCTCATCCGGGATAACGAAGTCGTTAACACCGATGGAAACACCCGAGATAGTCGAGTAAGCGAAACCGGTGTACATCAACTGGTCAGCGAAGATCACGGTCTCTTTCAGACCAACCACGCGGTAGCACTGGTTGATCAGCTTGGAGATCGCCTTCTTCTTCATCGGCAGGTTGACGACGTCGTACGACAGACCTTTTGGCACAACCTGGAACAGCAGCGCACGGCCGACAGTGGTGTCGACGATACGGGTACCGCTCACGCTGTTGCCGTCACGGTCGTTGACGGTTTCGTTGATACGAACCTTGACCTTGGCATGCAGTGCGGCTTCGCCGGCACGGAATACACGGTCGACTTCCTGCAGATCCGCAAACACACGACCTTCGCCTTTGGCGTTGATCGCTTCACGGGTCATGTAGTACAGACCCAATACAACGTCCTGCGACGGAACGATGATTGGCTCACCGTTGGCTGGCGACAGAATGTTGTTGGTCGACATCATCAACGCACGCGCTTCGAGCTGGGCTTCCAGCGTCAGCGGTACGTGCACGGCCATTTGGTCGCCGTCGAAGTCGGCGTTGTACGCGGCGCAGACCAGCGGGTGCAGCTGGATAGCCTTACCTTCGATCAGTACCGGTTCAAACGCCTGGATACCCAGACGGTGAAGGGTCGGTGCACGGTTGAGCAGGACCGGGTGTTCGCGAATCACTTCGGCGAGAACGTCCCAAACCTCTGGCAGCTCGCGCTCGACCATTTTCTTGGCTGCTTTGATGGTGGTCGCCAGACCGCGCATTTCCAGCTTGCCGAAAATGAACGGCTTGAACAGCTCCAGAGCCATCTTCTTCGGCAGACCGCACTGGTGCAGACGCAGGGTCGGACCAACGGTGATTACCGAACGACCGGAGTAGTCAACGCGCTTACCGAGCAAGTTCTGACGGAAACGACCCTGCTTACCCTTGATCATGTCAGCCAGGGATTTCAGAGGACGCTTGTTGGAACCGGTGATAGCGCGGCCACGACGACCGTTGTCGAGCAGTGCATCGACCGCTTCCTGCAACATACGCTTTTCGTTGCGCACGATGATGTCCGGAGCGGACAGATCGAGCAGACGCTTCAAGCGGTTGTTACGGTTGATCACTCGACGATACAGATCGTTGAGGTCGGAAGTCGCGAAACGACCACCATCCAGCGGGACCAGTGGACGCAGATCTGGCGGCAGAACCGGCAGAACGGTCAGCACCATCCACTCTGGCAGGTTGCCGGAACCCTGGAAGGCTTCCATCAACTTCAGACGCTTGGACAGCTTCTTGATCTTGGTTTCCGAGTTGGTTTGCGGAATCTCGTCGCGCAGACGGCCAATCTCGTGTTCCAGGTCGATAGCGTGCAGCAGTTCACGGACAGCTTCGGCACCCATGCGGGCATCGAAATCATCACCGAACTCTTCCAGCGCTTCGAAGTACTGCTCGTCGTTCAGCAGCTGACCTTTTTCAAGGGTGGTCATGCCTGGATCGATAACGACATAGCTCTCGAAGTAGAGAACGCGCTCGATATCACGCAGGGTCATGTCCATCAGCAGGCCGATACGCGACGGCAGCGATTTCAGGAACCAGATGTGGGCAACCGGCGAAGCCAGTTCGATGTGCGCCATGCGCTCACGACGAACCTTGGCCAGTGCAACTTCAACGCCGCACTTCTCGCAGATCACACCACGGTGCTTCAAGCGCTTGTACTTACCGCACAGGCACTCGTAATCCTTTACCGGGCCAAAGATCTTGGCGCAGAACAGGCCGTCACGCTCAGGTTTGAACGTACGGTAGTTGATGGTTTCCGGCTTTTTAACTTCACCGAACGACCACGAGCGGATCATCTCCGGCGAGGCCAATCCGATACGGATGGCGTCGAACTCTTCGACTTGACCCTGGTTTTTCAGCAAATTCAGTAGGTCTTTCAAGGCCTTTCCTCCTGGCGGAGCAGAGAGCGGGCAATCCTGCCCCGCTCTCGATTCGCGTCACGTGTTATTCGGTTTCCAGATCGATATCGATGCCGAGGGAACGAATTTCCTTGATCAACACGTTGAAAGACTCGGGCATGCCCGGCTCCATACGGTGATCGCCATCCACGATGTTCTTGTACATCTTGGTACGGCCGTTCACATCGTCCGACTTCACTGTGAGCATTTCTTGCAGAGTGTAAGCAGCACCGTATGCTTCCAGTGCCCAGACCTCCATCTCCCCGAAACGCTGACCACCGAACTGCGCCTTACCACCCAGCGGCTGCTGGGTAACCAGGCTGTAAGAACCGGTAGAACGCGCGTGCATCTTGTCGTCTACCAAGTGGTTCAGCTTCAGCATGTACATGTAGCCAACGGTAACCGGACGCTCGAACTTGTTGCCGGTACGGCCGTCAGTCAGCTGCATCTGGCCGCTTTCCGGCAGGTCTGCCAGTTTCAGCATGGCCTTGATTTCGCTTTCCTTGGCGCCGTCGAACACTGGGGTGGCCATAGGAACGCCGCCACGCAGGTTGTTCGCCAGATCGAGGATTTCCTGATCGGAGAAGCTGTCCAGATCTTCGTTACGCCCGCCGATCTGGTTGTAGATTTCGTCCAGGAAAGTACGCAGTTCAGCGACTTTACGCTGCTCTTCGACCATCCGGTTGATCTTCTCGCCCAGACCCTTGGCCGCGAGGCCCAAGTGGGTTTCAAGGATCTGACCAACGTTCATACGCGAAGGTACGCCCAGCGGGTTGAGGACTACGTCGACCGGGGTGCCATTGGCATCGTGCGGCATGTCTTCAACCGGCATGATCACGGAGACCACACCCTTGTTACCGTGACGACCGGCCATCTTGTCGCCCGGCTGGATGCGACGACGGATTGCCAGGTAAACCTTGACGATCTTCAGCACGCCTGGAGCCAGGTCATCGCCCTGCTGCAGTTTGCGCTTCTTGTCTTCGAACTTGTCGTCCAGCAGACGGCGACGATCAACGATGTAGGCCTGAGCCTTCTCGAGCTGCTCGTTCAGAGCATCTTCAGCCATGCGCAGTTTGAACCACTGGCCATGCTCAAGACCGTCGAGCACTTCGTCGGTGATGTCCTGACCTTTCTTAAGACCGGCGCCGCCTTCAGCCTTGTGGCCTACCAGAGCGGAACGCAGACGTTCGAAAGTCGCGCCTTCAACGATGCGGAACTCTTCGTTCAGATCCTTGCGGATCTCGTCCAGCTGGGACTTCTCGATCGACAGTGCGCGAGCATCACGCTCAACGCCGTCACGGGTGAAGACCTGTACGTCGATGACAGTACCTTTGGTGCCGGTTGGCACACGCAGGGAGGTGTCTTTAACGTCGCTGGCTTTCTCACCGAAGATTGCACGCAGCAGTTTTTCTTCCGGGGTCAGTTGGGTCTCGCCTTTCGGAGTGACCTTGCCGACCAGGATGTCGCCTGCGCCTACTTCAGCACCTACGTAAACGATACCGGCTTCGTCCAGCTTGTTCAGTGCAGCTTCACCCACGTTCGGGATGTCCGCAGTGATTTCCTCTGGGCCAAGCTTGGTGTCACGCGCCACACAGGTCAGTTCCTGAATGTGGATCGTGGTGAAACGGTCTTCCTGAACCACACGCTCGGACAGGCAGATGGAGTCTTCGAAGTTGAAGCCGTTCCATGCCATGAACGCGATGCGCATGTTCTGACCCAGTGCCAGTTCACCCATGTCGGTGGACGGGCCGTCGGCCATGATGTCGCTACGCTGAACGCGATCACCTTTGCGCACCAGCGGACGCTGGTTGATGCAGGTGTTCTGGTTCGAGCGGGTGTATTTGGTCAGGTTGTAGATGTCGACACCGGCTTCACCGGTTTCAACTTCGTCATCGGCAACACGAACCACGATACGGCTGGCATCGACAGAATCGATCACGCCACCACGACGAGCCACGACGCAAACGCCGGAGTCACGGGCTACGTTACGCTCCATGCCGGTACCTACCAGCGGCTTGTCAGCGCGCAGGGTTGGTACAGCTTGACGCTGCATGTTCGAACCCATCAACGCACGGTTGGCGTCGTCGTGCTCGAGGAACGGAATCAGCGACGCAGCAACCGACACAACCTGCTTCGGCGATACGTCCATCAAGGTGACGTCTTCCGGCGCCTTGACGGTGAATTCGTTCAGGTGACGTACGGCGACCAGCTCGTCGATCAGGACTTTCTGCTCGTTCATGGTCGCCGAAGCCTGCGCGATCACGTGATCGGCTTCTTCAATAGCGGACAGGAACACGATCTCGTCGGTGACCACACCCTCTTTCACCACGCGGTACGGGCTTTCCAGGAAGCCGTACTGGTTGGTGCGAGCGTACGCAGCCAGGGAGTTGATCAGACCGATGTTCGGACCTTCCGGCGTTTCAATCGGGCAAACACGACCGTAGTGAGTCGGGTGTACGTCACGGACTTCGAAGCCTGCACGCTCACGAGTCAGACCGCCAGGGCCGAGTGCAGAGACACGACGCTTGTGGGTGATCTCGGACAGCGGGTTGTTCTGGTCCATGAACTGCGAGAGCTGGCTGGAACCGAAGAACTCTTTCACCGCCGCAGCCACTGGCTTGGCGTTGATCAGATCTTGCGGCATCAGGCCTTCGCTTTCGGCCATCGACAGACGCTCTTTGACCGCACGCTCAACACGTACCAGGCCAACGCGGAACTGGTTCTCGGCCATTTCGCCTACGCAGCGAACACGACGGTTACCCAGGTGGTCGATGTCATCGACGATGCCTTTACCGTTACGGATGTCGACCAGGGTCTTCAGTACCGCGACGATGTCTTCCTTGCACAGCACGCCCGAACCTTCGATCTCGGTACGACCGATACGACGGTTGAACTTCATCCGGCCGACCGCAGACAGGTCATAGCGCTCAGGGCTGAAGAACAGGTTGTTGAACAGGGTTTCGGCAGCGTCTTTGGTTGGCGGCTCGCCTGGACGCATCATGCGATAGATCTCGACCAGCGCTTCCAATTGGTTGCTGGTGGAGTCGATCTTCAGCGTGTCGGAGACGAACGGACCGCAGTCGATGTCGTTGGTGTACAGGGTCTCGATGCGAACGACCTGGGCCTTGGCGATTTTGGCCAGGACTTCAGTGTTCAGCTCGGTGTTGCATTCGGCCAGGATTTCGCCGGTGGCCGGGTGCACGATAGCCTTGGCGGTGGTGCGGCCGAGGACGTAGTCCAGCGGCACATCCAGCGTCTTGATACCGGCTTTTTCGATCTGGTTGATGTGGCGCGCGGTAATACGGCGGCCCTGCTCAACGATGACCTTGCCTTTTTCATCCTGGATGTCCAGAACGGCAATTTCACCACGCAGACGCGATGCAATCAGTTCCAGGCTGAGGGTTTCGCCGCTCAGGTGGAATACGTTGGTGGTGTAGAACGCGTCCAGCACTTCTTCGGTGGTGTAACCGAGTGCACGCAGCAGTACCGAGGCCGGCAGCTTGCGACGGCGGTCGATACGCACGAAGACGCAGTCTTTCGGGTCGAATTCGAAGTCCAGCCACGAACCGCGGTAAGGAATGATGCGAGCCGAGTACAGCAGTTTGCCGGAGCTGTGCGTCTTGCCGCGGTCGTGGTCGAAGAACACGCCCGGGGAACGGTGCAGCTGGGAAACGATAACACGCTCGGTACCGTTGATTACGAAGGTACCGTTTTCAGTCATCAGGGGAATTTCACCCATGTAGACTTCTTGCTCTTTGATGTCCTTGATCGCTTTGTTCGACGATTCTTTGTCGAAAATGATCAGGCGCACTTTTACCCGCAAAGGTACGGCGAAAGTTACACCGCGCAATACGCATTCTTTGACATCAAATGCCGGTTCGCCCAGGCGATAACCGACGTACTCCAGCGCAGCATTGCCGGAGTAGCTGATGATCGGGAAAACGGATTTGAAGGCCGCATGCAGGCCCACGTCGCGGAACTGATCTTTAGTCGCTCCCGCTTGCAAGAATTCACGATACGAATCCAGCTGGATGGCCAGGAGGTAAGGCACATCCATGACGTCCGGCAACTTGCTAAAGTCCTTGCGGATACGTTTTTTCTCAGTATATGAGTAAGCCATCAGCGTTCCCCAGCTTGGTCACCTGCTTGTTTGGCCCCTCCCGACGGGAGCAGCCAGAAAATCGTGCAAACCCCATGGTTTGCGCCACCGCATCGGGTGGTTACAGCGCCTTTATCAGCACCGACCCAGTCGGCTGCCAATAACGGAAAAAGGCCGGTGGCAAGAGCCACCAGCCATCAGCCTGTCGCTTGACGCTCGGGCTGGAGGAGCAAAGTCGATGCTTACTTCAGCTCGACTTTAGCGCCTGCTTCTTCCAGCTTCTTCTTGGCGTCTTCAGCCGCTTCTTTCGAAACGCCTTCAGCTACAACCTGAGGAGCGCCGTCTACTTTCTCTTTGGCTTCTTTCAGGCCCAGACCGGTCAGTTCACGAACTGCCTTGATCACGTTAACCTTCTTCTCGCCAGCTTCCAGCAGAACAACGTTGAACTCGGTTTGCTCTTCAACAACAGCGGCAGCAGCAGCTGGACCAGCCGAAGCGGCAGCAGCGGTAACACCGAAGGTTTCTTCCATCGCTTTGATCAGCTCAACGATTTCCACTACGGATTTCTGGCCGATTGCTTCGATGATTTGTTCGTTAGTCAGAGACATGACTCAATTCCTGAATTGGGGGACGGCCTACGCGACCATCGAAATAAACAAAAAACGCGAGAAGTGACGAGCCTTAGGCTGCGGCAGCTTCTTTCTGGTCGCGAATTGCCGCCAGAGTACGAGCCAATTTGCTGGTAGCGCCTTGAATCACGCTCATCAGCTGAGAAATTGCTTCGTCACGGGTCGGCAGAGTTGCCAGTACGTCGATCTGATTAGCTGCGAGGAACTTGCCCTCGAACGCAGCTGCCTTGATCTCGAACTTGTCCTGACCCTTGGCAAACTCTTTGAAGATACGGGCAGCAGCGCCCGGATGTTCGTTCGAGAATGCAATCAGGGTCGGGCCGGTGAACACGTCGTTGAGGACACTGTATTGAGTGTCAGCAACAGCGCGCTTGAGCAGGGTGTTACGTACAACACGTACGTAAACGCCAGCTTCACGAGCCTCTTTACGGAGTCCGGTCATTGCGCCTACTGTTACGCCACGTGCATCAACCACGACAGCGGACAGAGCGACTTTGGCAGCCTCGTTGACTTCAGCGACGATGGCCTTCTTGTCTTCGAGATTAATTGCCACGGGTTTAACTCCTGCTTGTTACCGTTTCATTCGATCGGAACCGAATGTCGTTTTGGTGTCTGATTCGGTAAGGAACCGGGAGCACCATCTGCGTAGGCTTGAGGTTTAAGGCTTGCGCCGCCTACGGTCTTGGATAGCCCCCGCCAGGCAGGGACCCCAATCTTTCAATTGGCGCGGCAATCCGCGCCAACTTTAGTCTTACGCGTCGAGCGAGCTTTGGTCGATGACCAGACCTGGACCCATAGTGGTGCTCAGGGTAACGCGCTTGACGTAAATACCTTTCGAGGAAGCTGGCTTGATACGCTTCAGATCAGCGATCAGGGCTTCAACGTTTTCCTTCAGCTTGACGGCGTCGAAACCGATCTTGCCAACGGAAGTGTGGATGATGCCGTTTTTGTCAGTGCGATAACGAACCTGACCAGCCTTGGCGTTTTTAACCGCGGTGGCTACGTCCGGAGTTACGGTACCGACTTTCGGGTTAGGCATCAGGCCACGTGGACCGAGGATCTGACCCAACTGACCTACAACGCGCATGGCATCCGGGGATGCGATCACTACGTCATAGTTCAGGTCGCCGCCTTTCATTTCGGCAGCCAGGTCGTCCATACCTACACGGTCAGCGCCGGCAGCCAGAGCGGCCTCGGCAGCTGGACCCTGGGTGAACACAGCAACGCGAACGGACTTGCCAGTGCCGTGTGGCAGCACGGTAGCGCTACGAACGACCTGGTCGGATTTACGCGGGTCTACACCCAGGTTTACAGCAACGTCGAACGACTCGCTGAACTTGACAGTCGACAGCTCGGCCAGCAGTGCAGCGGCGTCTACAATGTTGTAGGCCTTGCCTGCTTCGATTTTGCCGGCGATAGCCTTTTGACGCTTGGTCAGCTTAGCCATTACACACCCTCCACGTTAAGGCCCATGCTACGAGCAGAACCGGCGATAGTACGCACGGCTGCATCCATATCAGCTGCAGTCAGATCCGCGTTTTTGGTTTTCGCGATTTCTTCCAGCTGAGCACGGGTAACGGTGCCAACCTTAACGGTGTTCGGACGAGCGGAACCGCTGGTCAGACCGGCCGCCTTCTTCAGCAGAACCGAAGCAGGGGTGGATTTGGTTTCGAAAGTGAAGCTACGGTCGCTGTAGACAGTGATGATCACTGGAGTCGGCAGACCTGCTTCAAGACCCTGAGTACGGGCGTTGAAAGCCTTGCAGAATTCCATGATGTTCACGCCGTGCTGACCCAGAGCAGGACCAACAGGTGGGCTTGGGTTAGCCTGAGCGGCCTTCACTTGCAGCTTGATGTAAGCGGTAATCTTCTTGGCCATGAGGCACTCCAATTACGGGTTCTAGCGCCTCGAAAGGCTCCCCGGTTACTTGCGCGTTTATCCCAGTGACGACAAAACCCCACAGCCTAAGGCTGCGGGGTTGGGATTGCTTGTCCAGTTAGACCTTCTCGACCTGACTGAACTCGAGCTCCACCGGAGTAGAGCGACCGAAAATGAGCACAGCCACTTGGATCCGGCTCTTTTCGTAGTTAACTTCTTCTACAACGCCATTGAAATCGGCGAACGGACCATCATTGACACGTACCGTCTCGCCCGGCTCGAACAACGTCTTCGGCTTAGGCTTGTCGCTACCGTCAGCAACGCGACGCAGAATTGCTTCTGCTTCTTTATCCGTGATCGGTGCAGGCTTGTCAGCGGTACCGCCGATGAAACCCATCACGCGAGGGGTATCCTTGACCAAGTGCCAGGTACCCTCGTTCATATCCATCTGGACCAGCACATAGCCAGGGAAGAACTTACGCTCGCTTTTGCGCTTCTGGCCATTGCGCATTTCCACCACTTCTTCAGTGGGAACCAGAATCTCGCCGAAGCCATCTTCCATGCCAGCCAGCTTTACGCGCTCGACAAGCGAGCGCATCACATGCTTCTCGTAACCCGAGTAAGCATGCACAACATACCAACGCTTAGCCACGGGACACCCTTAGCCGACAATCAAGGAAACAAGCCAGCCGAGCAGGGAATCAAGACCCCACAACAGCAACGCCATAACCAGAACAACAGCCACGACAATCAGCGTGGTCTGCGTGGTTTCTTGGCGAGTTGGCCACACGACTTTACGAATCTCGGTGCGAGCTTCCTTAACCAGTACAAAGAAAGACTTGCCCTTCGCAGTCTGCAGGCCTACAAAGGCAGCTACAGCAGCAATGGCAAGCAAAGCAAGTACACGGTACAGGATCGGCGAAGCAACGTAATACCGATTGCCAACAACGCCAATAACCACCAAAGCGACTACTACAAGCCACTTGAGCAGATCGAAGCGAGAGCCTTGAGCTTCAGCTTTAGGAGTCATCTATGAAGATCCTGTGAAAAGAAAGCCAGACACACCAAGTGAATCTGGCAGGTCAGGAGGGAATCGAACCCCCAACCTACGGTTTTGGAGACCGTCGCTCTGCCAATTGAGCTACTGACCTAAAACAAAATCAGGCCGACCATTATGCCGGCCCGAAAAATACATTACAACCGCTTATTCGATGATTTTGGCTACGACACCAGCGCCGACGGTACGACCGCCTTCACGGATAGCGAAACGCAGACCATCTTCCATTGCGATGGTTTTGATCAGGGTAACAACCATTTTGATGTTGTCGCCCGGCATTACCATCTCAACGCCTTCCGGCAGCTCGCAGTTACCAGTCACGTCAGTAGTACGGAAGTAGAACTGTGGACGGTAGCCTTTGAAGAACGGAGTGTGACGACCGCCTTCTTCTTTGCTCAGTACGTACACTTCAGCTTCGAACTTGGTGTGCGGCTTGACCGAACCCGGCTTGACCAGAACCTGGCCACGCTCAACGTCGTCACGCTTGGTACCACGCAGCAGAACGCCGCAGTTCTCGCCAGCACGACCTTCGTCGAGCAGTTTACGGAACATTTCAACACCGGTGCAGGTGGTGACGGTGGTGTCACGCAGACCAACGATTTCCAGTGGATCCTGAACCTTGACGATACCGCGCTCGATACGACCGGTTACAACAGTACCGCGACCGGAAATCGAGAATACGTCTTCGATTGGCATCAGGAACGGCTTGTCGATAACACGGACTGGATCCGGGATGTAGCTGTCCAGAGTCTCAACCAGCTTACGAACGGACGTGGTGCCCATTTCGTTATCGTCTTTGCCTTCCAGAGCCATACGAGCAGAACCGATGATGATCGGAGTGTCGTCACCTGGGAAGTCGTAAGTGCTCAGCAGATCGCGCACTTCCATCTCAACCAGCTCCAGCAGCTCAGCGTCGTCTACCAGGTCAGCCTTGTTCAGGTAAACCACGATGTACGGAACGCCTACCTGACGGGACAGCAGGATGTGCTCACGGGTTTGTGGCATCGGACCATCAGCGGCCGAGCAAACCAGGATCGCGCCGTCCATCTGGGCAGCACCGGTGATCATGTTCTTCACATAGTCAGCGTGACCTGGGCAGTCAACGTGAGCGTAGTGACGGATCAGCGAGTTGTATTCAACGTGCGCGGTGTTGATGGTGATACCACGAGCTTTTTCTTCTGGCGCGCTGTCGATCTTGTCGAAGTCAACGATTGCCGAACCGAATACTTCGGAGCAAACGCGAGTCAGAGCAGCAGTCAGAGTGGTTTTACCGTGGTCAACGTGACCAATGGTCCCTACGTTGACGTGGGGCAGGGAACGATCAAATTTTTCCTTAGCCATCGATATCACCCTCAAACAGAAGAATTAGACAAACAATATCAACCATTAAAACAAAGGCAGATATTTTCATATCTGCCTTGTTATATGGAGCTCTTGAGCGGATTTGAACCGCTGACCTCACCCTTACCAAGGGTGTGCTCTACCAACTGAGCTACAAGAGCAAAACCCTTTGCACAACCTGCAAACTTGGAGCGGGTAGCGGGAATCGAACCCGCATCATCAGCTTGGAAGGCTGAGGTTCTACCACTAAACTATACCCGCGGAGCCTGCAGCTCACGCTTAAATCTGGTGGAGGGAGAAGGATTCGAACCTTCGAAGTCGTAGACGTCAGATTTACAGTCTGATCCCTTTGGCCGCTCGGGAACCCCTCCTAATCAGGCCGGCATTCTATATCATGCCAAGCCTCTGTCAAGCATTTTCTCATTTAAAAACCTGAGCTTAGCTGCGTTGACACGCTTCACTTTGAAATCCGGTTAAGGTGTTCGCTGTGGAGCGGGCGCCATTCTATGCAAACTATTCAGCAGGTGCAACCCCTTCGCACAGCATTATTTTATGTTTTAACTCATTGAATTCCTTGGAAAGGTTTTGCAGCTGCTGATCACCCAACAAGCGCTGCCCGTCCGGTGTAACTGTCAGCCAGAAACCGCTTCCGGCAGCATCCTTTGGGGCGGACTGCGCATTAACCTTCATCGCTGAGAGCCGCTGCTTCAACTTTGTAATCGAATCCTCATCAGAAAAGCCACCAAGGAACAGGCACTGCTGACGCGCTGCGCCCTCCCCGATGCGCCCATTGCCGGCAGCCTCACTCAACAGACGAATGTCCTGCTGTGAACCGCGATACAGACTCAAAGGCGTTACATCTTTGGCTCGCAGAGGTGCTTCTTGCTGATGCCAGACATAGTAAAAAACGTTGAGAACAACAAGCAGCAGAAACAACCAACGCATATAGAAACCTCAGGACAATGGACACGCCATAGCCAAGCCGACAAAGACCAGGTCAGGTATAACCCTGGCCTCAGGCGAGACCCCCGCAACCAACTCGGCATCCCCGCCCGTAATGAAGACAGTAAAACCCTTCCCCCAATAAGCGCGCGCCAACTCCATCTGGGTCAGGACAAAGCCCCTCAACATCAAAGAGCAACCACGCTCTACCGCTTCAACGGTAGTCCGCCCCGGGACATGACTGGAAAGCGCCCGCTCTGCCGCCTCATCTCCGTAGCGAATTTTGCGGGTGTGTGTGCGCAGCTGATTCCGCATCAACGGCATACCAGGACAAATAAACCCTCCGAGATGCGCACCGTCAGCTGCAACGAAATCAGCAGTGACCGCAGTGCCGAAATCCAGAACAAGACAGGGACGACCGGCAGCCAGATGAAAGCCACCAAGCATCGCGAGCCAGCGATCAAGCCCAAGCCGCTCATAGTCTTCATAACCATTGCGCACGCCAGACATCTCACGGGCAGGCTTCGCCGATACGATAGGAATACTGAACTCTCGCTCAATAAGCTCGATCAATGCGCCGGTTTCTTCGCTCGTCCTGACACTGACTAAACGACATTTGCGCAGCGACAGCGACGCAATCATTCGCAGGCTTTCAATCAGTGCCTGATTGGAGTCTACAACCCCTTCCGAAACTACAGCTCCGACCAACGCATCCAGCACGCGCCACTTTATAAAGCTGTTGCCGCAGTCAAGCTCAAGAATCATCACGCAACCTCAGGCTGAGCTCTCCGCCACTAAATACCTTCTCAACACCGTCCACTCTCAGGCACAGCCCACCCTGATTATCAACTCCGAGCACAACGCCATCTATATGGCTGTTACCCGCAATCAAGGAAACCGAGCGCCCTTGCCAGAGATGATTTTCCGCCCATTCGGCCTGGAGACTAGCGAAACCATTGGCTTGGTGCTTGTGAATATAAGTGCCGAGCTGATTACTCAGCTCGGCCACCAGAGCATTGCGGTCACAGGCCTTACCTGACTCAAGCCTTATAGAAGTCCATTGCTGATCGACCCCTTCCGCAACTTGCATATTCACGTTGATCCCTATTCCCAGCACAACATGACAGACATCCGCCGGGTCCCCAACAAGCTCAAGCAGAATGCCAGCGATCTTCTTGCTGCCAACCAAAACATCGTTGGGCCACTTCAGCCCGGCATTCGACACGCCCGAATTTCGCAAGGCCTGCATAACAGCAAGGCCTACGACAAGACTCAGCCCTTCGAGCTGACGCATACCGCCGTCGATACGCAGAGCCAGGCTGTAGTAGAGGTTCTCGGCAAACGGGCTTACCCATTTCCGTCCTCGACGGCCACGCCCGGCGGTCTGCCGTTCAGCCAGCACCAAAAAGGGCGCGGAAGCACCCTGTGCAATGGAGCGCAAAGCTTCGGCATTTGTCGAATCGACAGAATCGAAGACAGTCACAGGCCATTGAGGCGACTTTCTGGCTATTTCCACAGGATCAAGCAACATCAATGGCGCAGACAACTGATATCCCCGCCCGCGAACTTTGTGGATTGACAGACCAAGCTCAGCCTCAAGATGCTGCAGTTGCTTCCATACAGCACTTCGACTTATTCCCAGGGCAGCCCCCAGATCCTGTCCGGAATGGAATCGACCATCCTTCAAGAGGTTCAACAACGTCAACATGCAGGTTTCGCCTCACAATGAGGCCCGAATGATAGCCATGCCCCGTGCCGTTGCATAGAAATCAAGCAGACACATTTCTCGCGAACAAAACAAAACCCCAACTGCTTTCGCAATTGGGGTTTCGGAATTTAATCTTGACGATGACCTACTCTCACATGGGGA
>NZ_JABWQQ010000037.1:0-32770 GCF_014268555.1 Pseudomonas sp. SWRI111
AAGAAAAATGCCCGTATCTTGCGATACGGGCATTTTCTTTAACCGGCCAGCAGAATGCTAGGTTTTCACACAGTCTGAACACGACGGGCTTTTTTGTGCCCATTCGATTGGTGGTGATTACCTGTGGCGAGGGTATTGTGGTCTGCGCGCCAAATCGCAGGCAAAAAAAAGCCAGCAATCATGCTGGCTTTGAGGTGTTCGGTACAGCTCAGGACGCGTCTGCGGCCATTTCGGCGTCGTGGGCGATCAAGGACACCAACGCATTTTGCTGACGGTGAGACAGCTGGCGGAAACGTTGCAGCAGCTCGCGCTCGTGCAACGACAGCTCCGGGCTGTCCAGGCGCATGCTCAGCTCTTCGCCCAGTGCGCCTTCCTGAATAAGACTCTGCTCAAGGCGCGCAATGATTTCGGAGTTCATGCTGCGATGGTGATTGCGAGCCACTTCGGCAATGCGCTCACGCATTCCGTCTGGCAGACGTACGACAAACTTGTCAGCCGTACGGCTGGAATAAATTGCCTGTTTCATTGGGCGCATATATTTAACCGGTTAGTTCAGGGGAGCGGTTCTCGGAATTGGCCGCAGGATGTGTGGTAGGACAAGCATCCGCGCCAAATGGTTCAACCTGAATTGTTAAGAGGCGCGCATCATGCCTCAAAATTGCCAGATCATTGGCGTCAATTCTGTGACAAATATTGAGCTGGGTAAAGGCGTAATGCCAGCACCAATCATCAGAAATGCGGACTGGTTTGAAAGTTTCGCTGAGTCCGTGTCGCTGATCGCTTCCTGCTGCACATCAATGGATGCCCGAAGGCGCCAGAACGTGCATGCTATGCGGCTTTTTACCCTGTCTGTTCACTTGTACAGGATAGTGGCAATTTGCCGATTTACTAGGGCGAACACGCGTCAGAGGGCGTTTTCAGGATGGATGGCAAGGTTATTTATCTGATGGGGCCTTCTGGTTCAGGCAAAGACAGCCTGATTGACGCGGCGCGTGAGCCACTGGGGGCGTTGGGTTGCCAAGTGATGCGCGGAGTCATTACCCGCTCAGCGGAGTCGGTGGGCGAAGAGGCGGTTGGGGTGAGCCCGGAAGAGTTTCTGCGCCGTCAGGATGCGGGTGAGTTTTCTTTGGCCTGGGAAGCCAACGGTCTGTCTTATGGCATTCCGGTAGAAATGGACGAACGGCTAAAAAACGGCTTCCACGTGTTGGTCAATGGCTCACGCGCAAACCTGCGACAGGCGATGGAGCGTTATCCGACTCTGGTGCCAATTCTGCTGACTGTCAGGGATGAGGTGTTACGTGAGCGCCTGCTTCGGCGTGGCCGCGAGACCCCTGAGCAAATCGATGCGCGGCTGGCGCGCAATGCGCTGTTCAGGGACCGCAGAGCAACGGATACACCGGTGCATTTGATTGATAATTCCGGCGATCTGGCAGACGCCGTCAAGCAGTTGCTGGGCTTGATCCGGCTTAGCGCAGGACCGGATCGAACTTGATTTTGCGCCCGGCCACCAGCGCCAGCACGAACAACACCGCAAACACGCCGCAGCCAACCAGCGGCAAGGTGATTTCGGTGTCCTCGAACAGCGCAAAATGCATGACGCCACTCAATAAGGCGAGGATCAGAAATCCTGCGGCTGATTTGGACATGCTGTACTCCTGAAGAAGTTTCAAAAAATCAGACGTTCGGTCGTTTGTGTCGAGGCGTGCTCGGACTCGCTGACCACTTGAGCGGTTGAGTTGCCCTGATCGCTCAATACCGCCCACTGCGGCGCCTTCTGCACCTGTAAATAATGCGGCACGCGCTTGGCCAGAGGTTCGGTTGTCTCGGGAACAAAATGAAAGCCCAGCAGAATCGCCAGAGCAATTGCGTTGGCAAGCAAGAGGCTAGTGTTCATGAGCGCAGCTCCGATGTTCTTTATAAGAACAGGCAAAGCAGCCGTCGTGCCAACAGTCTAACCGCTCTGAAGTCCTTTAAAAACAAGCATTTGAGAGGGTTTTCAGCCGGCGTCGGGTTGCAATCTGCATTGATGGCCTTCTACGGCAGTGCAAATTGCACGGTAAATCTTCCCGCAGGATTGCAGGGCGCCTGCCTACACTTAAAAAGCCCTACGGACGACATGACAAAATCAGGCCCTGCCGTTAACATGCACGCCGTCTGTCGCGCCACGTTCCGTGCGCGCTGCGCCCGTGTCTCAGTAGCTCAATTGGATAGAGCATCCCCCTCCTAAGGGGAAGGTTGGCAGTTCGAACCTGCCCTGGGACACCATATTTCATTAGGCTCTCCGCCAAATTCCTCTCAGGTTTCAATCTTCGTGGGTGCATGGCGGGTGCATTAGCGTCGGCGCCCTACGTGTTGTACGTCTGAATTCCTGAACCAGCACGTGACTTCACCCGTCTTAGAAATATAAGATCGCCGGCCCGTGACGTTGACGCATATGTCAACTATCTTCATCTCCACGGCGGATTGCAGATATCTGAGATGAAGCCGACAAAGCCTTTGTGTGGATTTTTCTGCTCAAAGCGAATCGTTGGCCGACTGACCTTCGGCCGAGGAGAAAAAATGACCATTACCCATCTGGTGTACGTTAAGCCGACCGGGGAAAAAGAGCCCGTAACAAGCTTTGACATTCAGCAGATGCGCGCTTCTCTTAACAGTGGGACTGTCACGGTTCCGCGCGGGTTAACCCCCGAGCAGTTGAGGAAGTGGCTGCGAGAGATGGAGAGCAAATGACCTATACCGTCGACTTGAGCGAATATTTTCGGAAAATCTATTTAGGTTTTCCGGAAAAAGATTTCAATTTAGTCGCGGCATTCATCTCTCATGTTGAAAATCATGGCTTGCAAGGCTGGAAAGGCCTTACCAAGTCGAGCGCATTAGTACCTCCCGATTACCCAGATCGGGAGGAGCGCATAGCTTTAGCGAAAGAATTTAACCTCTGGCATAGCCACATTGGCTATCCATTGTGGACCCCGCCGAGGGATGGAAGCAGTTATCCATACACCTCCGATTGGGTTATCCACTATCAGCGCTTCCCGTCGAAAGATCGAATTCGCATCGTGGATTATCGACACCACGACCCGTTCAATCTGCCTAAGCGGGAAGATATGAAATAAACCGGAGGAATCCGGTTTTTTTACGTCCGCAAATCACGAATCCTGAGTACCGTCGTGGTTGAACAATTTGCGTGCCGAGCCGTTGCGCGAATTCCCAGGCCGGCGCCCAGCAGTTCCGTAACACGCTTATGCAGGTCCGCGTCGACCGGGCGGCCTTGATATTTGCCGGCAGCTTTGGCCTTCTCTATACCCTGAGCTTGGCGCTCACGACGCTGCTCATAATCCTTTCGCGCGATCGCAGCCATCATTTCCACCAGCATGGAGTTGATCGCGCCCAGCATTCGGCCGGTGAACTCGTCCCCCTTGGTGTCCCGCATTCCTTGATGGCTCGTCGGCAGGTCGAGCGCAACGATGCGCAAGCCTTTGGAGTCGATCGCAGCCTTGAGCTTCTGCCAATCCTCCACAGGAAGGCGTGAGAGGCGGTCTATCGACTCCACCAGCAAGACGTCACCCTTGCGCGCATCTTTGAGTAGGCGCAACAGCTCAGGCCGATCTGCCGAGGCGCCGCTGGCGTTCTCCAGGTAAACACTCGCTATCACCTTGTTGTGGTCAGTGGCGAATTGCTCAAGCGATGACCGGGCGCGGCCGGCGTCCTGCTCTTCGGTTGATGCTCGGAGATATGCGCGGATGAACATGATGTGTTGTCCGTATCAGTTAAGGTGTTCTACTAATACTGTTGCACTTTGAGTGTTACTTATCAAGCGGGGAGGGCGAATAAACTCGAATTTGTGCGTATCAGCTCAGGCATACCTTGAAAGATCAGTAGAATGTCCGCAGCCCCTCAACCAAGGATGTGATATGCCGCCTGTGTACGCGCCACCAGCCTTCAAGGCTAATTCCTTTACTTGCCTTCACTGTCATACGCTTACCTCGATGTATTGGGGGGAGGTAGGAACCTCAATCAACGGGCGATATATGGACTTACCCTATTACCTTTGTATTTGCGGTCATTGCAACGGAAGGAGCCTTTGGCACGAAGACCCTAAGACCCTGAATCAGGGATACATCATTTTTCCAGCGTCGATATCTGTACCGGAAGCGCATGAAAACCTTCCTCCGGATTGCTTGGATGATTTCGATGAGGCTCGGGAAATATGCGAACGATCGCCCCGCGGCGCGGCCGCTCTGCTGCGCTTGTGTCTCCAAAAGCTGTTGAAGCATTTGGGTGGAAAAGGGGAACATATCGATACGGATATCAAAGCCTTGGTTGCCACGGGGCTAGATAAGCACGTTCAACAGGCACTGGATGTGATCCGTGTGACAGGAAACAATGCAGTCCATCCGCTGGAAATGAATCTCGAGGACGATCCAGATAGCGTGCTTGTACTCTTCGAGATGATCAACTTCATCGTCGAGGAGCGCATCAGCAGGCCTCTCAAAACTCAAAGCCGATTCGCGAATCTTCCTGAGAAAGCTCGTTTGGCAATTGAAAAGCGGGATAAGCCGAAGGTGTAGATGAGAGCAGTTTTGCTCACATTGGATGTGCTCAAAACTGAGCAGATCTCAATGATCCAATTCTGGATCATCGGACCTTCGTTTCAGAGCGAGCTGGGACGGATGTCTGTGCCGTTTTGCGTGCCTGATATCCGGTACTTCTGAACCTCGCCGGCGACAACCTCCGTTGCTGTCTCTTTCACTGGCTGGCCGACCTGCATTGCGCACAAGTCACTGCCATCTTCGTCACCGCCGATGCCGACGATATGTCGACCCGGCTTGACATGGAATTTTGCCACCTCTCCAGTATCCAGGCGGGCCGCTCTTTTCCCATCAATGAGCAAGGTAGCGAAGCATCCGCCCGAGGCCCAAAATCCATTATCACGGCTGACAACGAGCGTCGCACCTCCCGGGGTCTCAGCCTGATAGGCGTAGACGCGATCGGCTGGCACTCGCTTTGCTGATCCAGAATCCACGGGGGTGCTTGAGCACCCAGCAATCAAAGCGATGGCGGCGGCCGCTGGCAAAATCCTGCGCATGATTCGTCCTCAATGTACGGAGGGCTGACTTTACACCAGGTCGATTAGATCTTGTCTTCGGCGTAGATCGACGCCGAGATGATCATTCCGCCCCACCGGCGTTCGCCGATGCAGATCGGTACCGGGTTACCGCTGGCCGTAGTGTTCTTGGCGCTTCCGAAAGCGTAGGACGGGGCGTTTTCGGGGGAGGTACTCTGTTTCAGGCCGGTTGCCTGCGGGCTCAGCATCTGGATCACACCACCCGCTGCGAGCGCGATGCCTGGCGCCAACGTTGCACCATTCGTGAATGGGCTCATGACGATCAGGGCTACACCGAGGATTGTTTGCAGCAGACCGGCGCGTTTGCTGCCGGCGATCACCGGTACGATGCGGATCTCCTTTGCTCCGCCCAGCTTCAGCTCCTGTTCGCCGATGTTCTTTCGGTTGCGGAAAACTGCGAACTCCAGCCCCTTCATTTTCGCGTCAGCGAGGTACTTCGCGAAACCGGGATGGTTGACGTCGATCGCCTTCACGGCTTCCCGGGTGTCGCCGGTGGAGAGTTCGTAAATGTGTTCGCGCCCGAACAGCTTACCGGCCGAGCCGCTCAGCAGAATGCGGGTTTTGGTGCCGTAGTTGGTGGCCATAGCCATGGTTTACTCCTTGGCGCCCTGGGCGCTGTTGTTGGGTACCGCAACGCCCAGTCGGATGGCGAGCAGCGAGCGCGACATTTGCGCCTGGTCGACGGTCACCTGTTCGCGCCTTGGGTCGTAGTTCCAGATCCGGTCATAGATTCCTTGGTAGGCCCTGGCACCGCGAAAGGTACCGCGCAGTAGATCGGCCGACACCCGGGCTTCGTCCTCGGTGAAGAACGGCCCGTCGATGGTGACCTTTTGGCCGTCGCGGACGTGCTGGACGTCCCACACGACATAGCCAGAATCGGGGCCTTGTTTCAGCGAGTAGGGCGAAAAGTTCGTTGTCTTGCAGGCTTCGGCGAAACGCTCCTGATGAGAATTCATCGCTGGCTCCCGGCGCTCGACTTCTGCGCCTCATTGAATACGGCGGTGAGGGAGTCGTGCTCCCGAGCCGAGCCACCACCGGCGGCCTCGGCGCTTAATTCATCCATCAGGTCGCTGATTGCCTTCACGTCACTGTCGGCGTGTGCCTGGCGTGCCTGTTGGCGCAATTTTGCCAGGTCAGTTCTGACGCTCATTGCTGGCCTCCTATTTGTTGGCGAAGCTCTTCGATTGCCTTCTGCAGCTCAGCAACTTCGATCACCCGGGCGACTGCGCCCAGGCCGTCGATGAGCGACTTGCCTTGGTCTGGTGCAAGATGGCCGCCGGCGACTGCGCGCATGATTGAGCGGGCGGCGCTGGGCAGGTCCGTATCGTCGAGTTCGAATAGCACAGGTTCTGAAGTGGGTTTGATCGGCGGTACCAAGCGTTCAAGGATCAGCCGGCAGGCCTGCATATCGCCCTTTTTGGCTGCGGCCAGAATCTTTCGGGTGACGGCTTCGGCACCTTCTGCCAACTTCGCGCGAATGGCCTGGGTTTGGCCTGAGCGCCCGCCAGGGTTGCCGGAATGGCCGGGAGCGAATCGCCCCCCGGCAACCCGGCCCGGTGCCGACTCTGCTGGTGGCAACGGCTTGGCCAATGCTTATGCCCCCTCGCCTTGGATTTGCTTCTTAAGTGCCTCGTCGGCCTCTTCCTCTTCTCGCTTGACCCGCTCTAGGCGCTCTTGGATGCGCTCAATGGTGGATTCTGCCGGACCTTGCACCAGCTCTTTCGCGGCCTCGCCTGCCGCATCAACACGCTCGTCGAGACTGATGCCAGCGTCGGCACTGATCAGGCCAAAGGCTGTCCGGAGCGCGTCTTGTGCGGCGTCTGCCGCTTCTGTCAGGTCGGCGATCTCTTGCGCTTCTCGTGGATTGGCGCGCACCAGGGCCTCCTTGGTGATTCGGGCATACCACTCGCTGCTGACACCGCTCAGTTCGCGAGGGAGGCGAAGTGCGGCGTCAACGTAGGCTTTGTCAGTGCCCGCCAAAAGCGTTGCGTTACGCTCTGGTGGGCTCATGGCTCGCAACTGGGCGGCCAGGGCAAGGTCGATCTGGACGGCGATAGGGTCGTTATCCCGGTACGGCTTAACGGCGGTCACCTTGTCGGCGCGCTCCTTGACCTTTTCCTTGTACTTTTCAAAGTCGCGCTGCAATTGGCCCAGAAGGTACAGCCGATCTTTCGCTGTTGCCCGGATGTCTTCCTGTTTCGCACTATCCGAGCGGCGGGCGTCGTTGATGATGCCCATTGCCGCGATTTGCAGGCCCTCGACGTGACTTCTGGCCTCGCGAGCGACGGCGTAGAGATCTGCAAACGGACCGGTTTCGCGGAATTTCCACATCCCTACCAGGCGGCTTTTGCCACCAGATTCAGCGCGCAGTGTTTTCATCTGAGTTTCTTTCTCCAATTTTGTGAGGTCAGTCTCAGCGCTTCGGCGCAAGGTCTTTAACGTCCACGTCCGCAAGGTCAATCACTCGGAAGTCGACGTAGCCATTACGGCCATGGATGCGATATCCACCTGCTGGGACGGGATCAACGCTGATGCCGAGAGAGCGGGCACGCCGGCGGACGATTTGGCGGATCTCTTCGACACTGCTTTTCATTTGGTCTGGTTCCGCTATGCCGAGAGCGTGTCTGTGGTGGCGATCAGCGGGCGGTTTTCAACGAGCGCGATCAGGAGAGCGCTTGCCTGAACGCTTCCTTGTTCGGCGGCCGAACGCAGGCGGCCCCACGTGGCATTGATTTCGGCGCGGGTCGGTTTGGCTTGTGGGCCACGGGGTTTGGTGGTGCTGGCGCTGACTGACATGATCAATCCTCTGTGAGCTGTTGAAAGCCTTGCAAAGCTCACATTAGGCAGCATCTGGCCGCATATCCAGTTCTTTTAGGGTGCACCTCAGGTGCTACACTTAACAGGACGGAATGGGACTGAAATAGTTGGTTTTGCTGGTCGAGAAGGGAGAATTTTTGTTGCAGTAAGTTGGCGACAGCCAAAGTGATACACGGCTGAACTTTCAACCCAGTCATTCATCCTGCAATGAAGGTTGGGAAAATGCCGTGGAGTGGCGGGACTTCCTCAACTTGAGGAACACCCCCCCAATGGGGGAAGTTGAGCGATCCAACCCCCGTTGGGGGCTGGACCTGACCTCCCATTTCGGTATGGCAGGTGTCGCGACACGTTTTGCGAATTATGAAAACGTGTCGCGTACTCGATGCGCTCAGTTTTGAGCACATCTTCCCCCAGCGGGGTAATACCCCGGATATGAGGGGGTTCGAACTACCGAGAAATCCTCGGCAGTTCGCGGACAGGGCAAAGTGAGAAAATCCCACATCTGTATGAATGGCCCAAAAGTGAGCCAGTCATTTCGTAAATCGAGTCTCTAGCACCTGGCCAGACGCTTCATCGATCCGGCAACTGTAGCCAGCAAAGTTCCCGACCCACAGCGGCTCCTCGTTCGTCACGCCGGTATAGGCATCTACCATTCCCATTCCTATATCTGGAGCGCGCCATAGAAGGTTGCCGGCCCGGTCATAGCAGAATAGGTTTCGAGCTGGGATATCCCTCTCAAAGGCCATCCAGTCGAATGTCACCATCACTCGGTCGTTGATCAGTACCGCTTGAAGGACGGGGTACTTGGCCTCAATGCTAATCCCGTTGCCGAAAATTCGGCTACCTCGAACATCGACTTTCATATCGTTTCTTCCTGTACCTGCTATCACGCTTACCAGAGTCTTCTACCATCCCTATAGTCGCAGACGACCTGCTCTAACCTGCTGTCAGGCGATACTCATTTTGTGGGGACTAACGCACAGTATTTTGGATGATGTCGCTATATCGCTCCTCATAAACACTTTCGAATACGGGCTCGTTTAGTGAATATTGGATCTGGCCAAACATAATGATTAAGTTGTCTGGTATGTCAGGTAGCTTGTTTAAAGATAGCAGGCTTAATATGAGGCCCATTGTAAAAGAGCTATCTATCATGAAAATTATTGTTAAGGTGGTAAGTTTCTTTTTGATTATGACTTCTTTCGAACGTGCGATTATATCTGCATAGATGTCAAATCTAGTGGTCCTTATTTGCTTTATCTCGTACCCATGATAGGTGTCGCTTTCAGTGGCTATAAAATCTGGGAAGGCGTTTTTATAGTGTGCTACTGTTTTATGGTGGTTCAGTAGCCAGGAGAGAACAGCACCTTCTATTTCTGACAGATCTTTCGAATTTAGCGAAATGCTTTCGCGTTTTTTGTTTTCGAAGGATACGTCGCGGACCTCGGTTAGTGTCTCTTGTGATACTTTGGCTGCTAGAAATTCATTGGCATATTTTAAGAAGCTTTCAGGTTTGTACATTAGAAATGTATCTAGTTGGCCTACCCTGCTTGCCTCTTCAATTAGCTCTGTGCGAGGTCCTATAGTTTTTGGGCCCTCAAAATCTATCTGCTGCCACCAGTCTTCTTTAGCGTCATCAGTGATAAATATTAGTTTTTTCTGTTGGCTGTCAGCAGCATGGCTAAGTATCTGAGTCCATACAATATAGTCGCCAAATTTTTTCTTGTAGGTCAGCCCGTTGTGGTGAAAGTCATCGGGGCCGTCCTTGTCTTTGTCACTGTCCTTGTATCCTGGTGGTATTTTTAATTTATACCTGGCTTCCGCTTCCTTGTTTTTTTTGTCTACGTCCTCTTGTGACGCGAAAGCTGCGCCAACTTTTCCATCGAAGATATCTTCGATTCTTGTTTTTATAGGGTCGGGTGCTGTGAGCGTTTGCTGGCTCTCTTGAAGTTTGTCCAGCTCAGCCAGAAAATTTGAAGTAAGATTTTCAAATCCAGTTGTCAATGGTTCTGGATTGATCAAAGCATGTCTTTTAGTGAGTTGCAGGTTGTTAATGCTATTTGCAAGGTCGGTCTTTGCTTTTTCAACGACTTTCCGAATATCGGAAAAACGGCGGCCTTGTGCCGCAATTACTGTAAGTCGGTTGCGCTGAAATTCCAGAGCAACGTGGTGTGGTATCCATATGCGCTCAGCTAGTTTGTCTAAGGTTTCGAGCAGCTCCTCACGAGTGCGCTCGTGGTATCGATATAAATTGAGAAGCACATTGGTATCGAAAACGAAGAGAGCAGTTTTCCACGTTTCGGCTTGATCGGCAGATGCTGCGTAATCGTACTGCGGAAAGAGTCCCTTCATGTGCCCTCCAGGCAAGTGACACCCATGTGAGTGGGTGGCCATTGAAATGGCATCATCTTGCAGGCTTTTCGTACGATTGTCGAAAGGCGCCAGCAGTAAAGATGCATCCCGATCCGCGAAATCAGCCTGACACGGTCAGCTAAGCAATTCCCTGCCTGATAAAATCTAGGTTCTCGTCCAGTGTGGAGAGCGCGCCGCGCACGTTCTCTGCTACGTCCGCAGAGCCGCGCTGTTCCACCCAATTGGAAAGTTCCTCAACGGCAGCGCTCAAGGCGATCTAGTTTTGATTCAGTGCATTCAGCAGGCCGGCGATCAGTGTGTTGTTCATTTCATCCATTCGTGTGAGCTTGAATGGTAGCAGGCAGTAGGCGAGGTGATGCCTCCGGGCAAAGCCTAAATCAGATCACGGTAGATCTTCCGCTGGCGCTTGATCAGTGAGACCAAACCGTCTCACTGAGACCTAAACGTCACACGTCCCGTTATTTCACTGTATGCGCGGAACTAGACAGTGGTTTTCGTTAGATAAGTGAAATTTACTTAAGTTTGAGTGCATTGCCGAGATGCGAGCGACGGTGCTCGCATCTCTTCCTTAATTCGAAGCACTGGATCAAGCGAGTCAAAAAAAACTACCTACCAGCCGTAAGTTATTTTGCTTTAGGAGCTAAACTCGCGAGTGACTTACTGATCTCTATAAATTGATTTTTTTCCAGTTCTATTTTTTTTAGCTCTATAGTGGATTGTCCTTTTTCTAAAATGTGATTTCTTTCGGTTTCTACAAAGTTTAATAATATTTTATGGGTTGTGTCTTGACGCTCAAGTTTTGCTGAGGTTATCAGTGATATGTATTTTGATTCCAGGTTGGTAAGTTCGTTTTGGAAGTACTTCATCTCTTCGAGATTCGATTTGTAGAGGCGTAAAAAGAAAAAAGCAAGGACTTCAATAGATAGGACTAGAGCTGTGCGAGTGACATATTTTAAAGTTTGTTCTAGCTCAGAGTCAGGTGCGTTAGCGGGAGCAGCTACAGAGCTGGTAATTAAGTTGAGAATATTGGCAGTTTCCGGGAATATGAAAAATGATAGAGTGCCAATGCCGATCAAGGCCATCGTAACGCCCGCTACCAGGTTGAGATTCCCACGTCTCGCAATAGCATCAATTTCTACTTCGATTCTAAAAGTCGACTCTCTTCGTGCTGATTTTATGTCTTCAATAATAGGGGATAGTAAATTTTCAGAACTAATTTTTTCGTTTAGTTCGGAAAGTAAGTTCTGATGGGCGCAGTCTTTGATTGTTTCGGCAAACTCTGTCGTTAACTTTGAGTTTTCCCCAGAGATTATTATGTGTTTTAAGTTTTCGATCTCTACTTTTAGGTCTTCTATCTCGTCACTCGTATAATTTTCATTTTGAATGCGATAGCTAATAATTTCCTCATCAATTGCATCAATGCGTTCCTGATCTTTGAAGCCTGTTTGCAAATACCAGAATATCGTATGAGCTGCACCAGCTATCAGAAATAAGGAACCTATAAGTAGATATCCTTCGACGTCCGGGTCGGTTTTGGTTGCGTATATTTTATTGAGAACTGCGTAAGCTACAAGCGGAATGCCAATTACAGCGGTCACAGTGGCTATGACTATTCTTTGTCGCTTGGTTCTTTCCAGCGCTATTAATTTTTCGTTCTTTACATTTTCGTTGAATGCGGTTGGTTCATTCATTACGGCCCATATCCTTGGAGGTTAAGTGGTTCTGTGGCTGGCATTCTGCCAGCCTCTCACGATACCGTCTCCTGAGATCGCGCGTTTAGCTCCGGTATGTTCAATCCAATGCTCTCAGCGTGGGGGACATTGTTGCGTTCGCCTCTTGCGTTACCACTCACAAAGGTGTAATATCAGCTCCATCGTGAGTGGTAACGAGGTGGGTATGAAGGGGCGGGAAAAAACAAAGCAGCCGCTATCGGCAGCAGATCGCCAAAGGCTTTTCAAAGAGCGCCAACGCGAAGCTGGATTTAGACACACAACGGTATGGATTCACACAGAAACAGAGGAGGAGGGTAGGCAGGCAGCGCGGGATGGCAAGCCACTCAAACCGATGGGCACGAAAGACCCCTTGAGCTGGGCGGCAGGCTGGATCAGTGAGAAAGGTAAGCAGTAAATACCCCTGATTGCGGGTATTTAAATGTGGGGAAATCCCACTTTGAAAGGTGCCAAGCCGCTGCGTCAACAGCGGCTTGGCGATCACACGACGACGCTTAGAGGCACACGTCATGCAACTTAAACAGAATACCATCCAAATTTTGGACACGCACGGCCAGGTCATCACCACCATGGTGCTGCCGGCCACCATCAAGCTGGCTCAGTTGGCACCACTTAAGATCCTCGGCGATATCAGCGTGAAGGTTCTGCCAGGCGCCGCTCCATTCCGGGGGATCTGCGTAGGGGGTGCACGGCCTCGATGATCGCGAAAGGGAAGCCGATGGACGCTAAAACGCTTGCGGCCGCGCGCCCAAGTCACTACATAGGACTTCGCCCCCGCAGCCGTCACTCGCACGAATAGCCCGGTGATGATGGTATCGTAGACCTCATACTCCCGGCCGGTGACTTGCAGGCCGGCAAGCAGCTTGGCCGTTACCTTCTCTTTCACTTTGTTCCCATGGGTGCAGGGTGGGTGCAAAAAGAACTATACGGGGCCGTTTTTACGGACGCAACCGGACGCAAAACCCTTGATTATCGGGGTTTGTCCAAGCGGGCTGGGTGCCGAATTATCCCTCCTAAGGGGAAGGTTGCAGGTTCGAACCCCGCCTGGGACACCATTCATTCCGCACCTGAAAGCCCCGTCGCCATCACTGGCGACGGGGCTTTTTTGCATGGCGCGCAGGCGACGAACTGCTGTGGCGGATCGCCAGATCTGTGCCTTACTTTTTCGCTCGCGGGGGAGGAGAGCCAATGATGCGACGTCGCGGTGCCCAGTATTGGTTGTGGACCAACAGCCGTTTAGCGCTGCACAGCCATGAAGAAGTGTTGAACAACGGCTGGCAGATCGAAGTGCAGGTGCGTATCAGTCCCGCTGGCGTGACGCAGGTGTTTGTCGGCGTTTACACGCAGGAGGGGCGGGCGCTCGCTGAGGAGTTTCACGACCGAGGCGACGAGGTGTGCTGTGCGCTGTCATTGCGCTGGGGCACCCAGCGCGCGCGTGAGATCGTGCTCGATCACCAGGCATTTGTCGCGCCGCACCGCACGCAGTGTGTTCTCAGCACCGTGGTGACCGATCCGCTGGTGCTGGCGCTGCGTCGGATGGACATGAACGATGGCGAGCGGCTGAAGCTCAAGGCGGCTGATGCCTGGTCGGAATACCTTGAGGCCAAGGCGGCCGTGCTGGCGTTGATGCGGCGTACGCGCATCGATCCCGATGTCTGGGCCGACAGCAAGGCGCGTCTGCAGCAGGCGATCGATCGTCGGGTCTGCATTCAACGCGCCTATCTGCGTTGAGCGTCGTTACAGCAACTGCGAGCGGCGCAGGGCGTCGATGGCCTCGATCAGGTCATCGTAAGCCACCGGTTTGCCCAAGTGCTGATTGAACCCGGCTTCGCGGGATTTCTGCACATCGCTTTGGGTGCCGTAGCCTGTCAGGGCGATGGCCGGGACGTTTTTCACCATTGGTAATTTGCGCAGCGCGTCCATCAGCTCATAGCCGCTCATCACCGGCATGCCCAGGTCGGAGATGATCAGGTCGAATCGGGTGTTTTCGGCGGCTTTCAAGGCGGCCACCGGATGATCGAACGCGGTGACCGTGGCGTCTTCCATTTCCAGCAGCATTTTCAGGGTGTCGAGTACTTGCGGCGAATCATCCACCAGCAGGATATTGAGGCCGTCGAGCTTGCCGGATGCCGGTTCGATCTGCGGTGCCTCGGCGGTTTCGATGTTCTGCGCCAACGGCAGGCACACGGTGAAGGTGCAGCCGGCGCCCAGTCCCGGCGAGCTCACCAGAACCGTGCCGTGTTGCGCCTCGGTCAGTTGCCGCACCAATGACAAACCGATGCCTAGCCCTTGACGCTGATGATGGGTGTGTTGCTTCTCCGCCTGGCCGAACAGGTCGAAAACATGTTCGAGATTGTCGGCTGCGATGCCAACACCGTTGTCCTTGATCGCCAGTTTTGCCATGTGCCCGGCCTTGCTGGCGATCAGTTCGATGCGCCCGGTCGGGGGGGTGAACTTCAGCGCGTTGTTCATCAGGTTCCAGATGATCTGTTCCACCCGGGTCGGGTCGGCATGGATGATCAGCGGCTCTGTCGGCAATTGCAGCTCGACTCGCGTGGCGTGCTGCTCGTTCAGCACCACGGTATGAATGTCGCGCAGCACGGCGCTGAGATCGACGTGAGTCATTTGCAGTTTGAGCTTGCCGGTGCGCACGCGCGCCACGTCGAGCAAATCATCGATGATCCGTGCCTGGCTGTTGACTGCGTCACAGATGGTATTGACGGCCTTGGTCGCCGGCCCAGCTGTGCGAATCATCGGCAGGCGACGCAACAGCTCGGCGTTGAGCTGAATCAGATTCAATGGATGCTTGAGTTCGTGGGACATCACCGCGAAGAATTCATCGCGCAGGGAAATGCTGTTGCGCGTCTGCAACAGTTCCTTGCTCTGCTCGTCCTGCTGGCGTTTGTGCCCGGTCAGGTCGCGGGCGATCTTGACGTAGCCTTGCAGGTAATCGCCACTGAGCAGGGTGACTTCGCCGCTGCAGAAGAAGCGGCTGCCATCCTTGCGCTGATGCCAGCGCTCGTCTTCGGCGCGCCCTTGCGCCCGGGCCGTGGACAGCTCGCATTCAGGCATGCCGGCGGCGCGGTCTTCAGAGGTGAAAATGAAATCGTAAAACGCGCCCTCGGCCTCGGCCTTGCTGTAGCCGAAAATCAGCTCGGCGCCTTTGTTCCAGCTGGTAATCACGCCTAATTCGTCAAGAATGATGATCGCGTAGTCGCGGGTGCTCTCGGCGACCAGGCGCATGCGCTCTTCGCCCAGGCGCAGTTCTTCCTCGGCGGCGCGGCGTTTGGTGATGTCGATGAAGGTCAGCACGGTGCCATCGATATGGTCTTCGCTGGAGCGATACGGCAGCAGGCGGGCGATGTACCAGCGGTTATCAGTGCTGTTGACCTCGCGTTCGATCATGCTCAGCGACTCGAACACCTGCGCCGCGTCTTCGGCCAGGTTGGCGTAGTTGAGCCGATGGGTGATATCGAGTAGCGAGCGTCCGGTGTCCACCGGCAGCATGCTGAAAATATCCGTGGCCCGCGGGGTGAACCACTTGATGCGCATGCTGCGGTCGACGAACACCGTGGCGATGTCGGTAGAGGCAATCAGGTTGGTCAGGTAATCGTTGATCTTGTCGGTTTCTTCGACCTTGGTCTTGAGCTCGTAATTGACCGTCAGCAGCTCTTCATTGATCGATTGCAGCTCTTCCTTACTGGTCTCCAGCTCTTCGGTGGCCGAGCGCAACTCTTCGTTGATCGCCTGCATTTCTTCGTTGGAGGCCTTGAGCTCTTCGCTGGAAACCTCCGATTGTTCGATGGTGTCTTGCAGATGCAGCTTGGTGCGTTGCAGTTCGCGTTCCAGGTTCGACAGCACCTGGCTTTCGGTTTGCAGCAGCGTGGTGGTGGCGAATTCGTCGGGGTCGATTTCGGTTTCTTCGAAAATCACCAGCACGCATTCGCTGTCGGACTCTTCGTCCTTGTACGGCTGCGCGATCAGATCGACGCGGAACTGGCGGTCTTCACGCTTGAGTATCACCTCGCGCGAGCGCACGGTGAGGTTGCTCTGTTGCACCTGAAACAGCGTGGTGCGAATTTCCAGGCGCAGTTCCGGCAGGATCAGCGTCAGTACGTTGCGCGACAATTCACCGCCGACATGGCGCAGAAAACGCCCGGCGCTTTCGCTCATGTGCAGGATATCGGCGTTGCTGTCGACAATGATGCTCGGCGGCGCCGAACGTTCGATGGCGCGTCGATGAATGTCGGCGAAGGACAGCTTGGGTTGTTCGCTCGGCTTGGTCTGCGCAGGCGTCACGCTGTTGCGCACGTAACCGCCGCGGGGCATGGTCGGGGTGCGGCGGCTGTTCGGCGTACCGGTCCTGGCGCGGAAGATACGATTACGTTTGTCCACCGGGGCGAACAGTTCATGGCAGGCGTCAGCGCTTTCCGAGGTGCCGAGAAACAGAAAGCCACCCGGTCGCAGGGCAAAGTGAAACAATTGCAGGATTTCGCGCTGGACTTCGCGATCCAGATAGATCAGCAGATTGCGACAGCTAATCAGGTCGATCTGCGAGAAGGGCGGATCGGATAACAGGCTGTGTTTGGCGAACAGGACTTTTTCGCGGATTTCCTTACGGATCCGGTAATGCTCATCGTCCTTGACGAAATAATGCCGCAAGCGCGTCGGCGGAACGTCGGTGACAATGGCTTGCGGATACAGGCCGGCACGGCCGACGGCGATCGCGCGTTCATCGATGTCCGTGGCGAAGACTTGCAGGTTGGCCTTGCTGCTTTGCACCTGCAACTGGTCGTCGAGCAGAATCGCCAGGCTATAGGCCTCTTCGCCCGTCGAGCAACCGGCCGACCAGATACGTACTTCCTCCTTGTCATTGGAGTCCGCCACCGCTTGCACCAATTGCGGCAGCACGTCGCGCTCCAGCGCTTCGAAGGCTTCGCGGTCGCGGAAGAAATTGGTCACCCCGATCAGCATGTCGCCGAGCAAGGCCTTGGCTTCATCCGGGGTATTTTGCAGATAGGCATGGTATTGCGAAAGGTCGGCCTGGGCTGTGACCTGCATGCGCCGCTCGATGCGGCGCAGCACGGTCGCACGCTTGTAATGTTTGAAGTCGTGACCGGTGCTGCTGCGCAGGTGGATCAGAATATCGTGCAGACGTTGTTCGGCGAGGGTCGCTTCGTGTTCGTTGGCCGGTTTCAAGGCTTTCAGATCCGGATCGTTGGCGCAGGGCAATTTAATGACTTGGGAATTGCGCCACAACTCCATGAGTTTTTGTGGCATGTCGACCACCGGCAACACCAGGTCGGCCATGCGCGTTTCGATGGCGGCGCGCGGCATGCCGTCGAATTCGGCGTCTTCCGGCACTTGCACCAGCGTCACGCCGCCCTGTTCCTTGATCCGCGACAGGCCGACCGCGCCGTCGGAACCGGTGCCCGACAGCACCACGCAGAAAGCCCGTTCACGGTGCACATCGGCGAGGTCGCGGAAGAACAGGTCGATGGCCGTGTGGCGGGCCAGTGGCGAGCCGGCGTCGCTGACGCGTAAATAGCCATCACTCATCGACAAGGACTTCGCTGGGGAAATCACATACACCCGGTTTTTTTCAATCGGCATGGGCTGGGTCACCTGCACCACCGGCATGCGCGTCGATTCCTGGATGATATTGTCGGCAATGCTTTGATGGTCCGGAGACAGATGCAGAATGATTACAAACGCCATGCCGGTGTCTTGGGGCATGTTGTCGAAAAACAGTTTGATCGCCTGCAAGCCGCCCGCAGAGGCGCCGATGCCGACCACCGGGAAATCCAGATGGCTGGGGCTCACGCCTTTGCGCTCAGGCGCTGCACGCGAGGAAGGTGTTTTCGAGGTCATGACTTCGAGCCTTTGACGGCGACACGTCAGGTCGCGAGTGGATCATAAATCGCACGGGTAACTGCGCAGGATAATCCTGTTTGCCGATTTTTTCCTTCCACAGTTTGCTCGGCGCGATTGCCGGCTGTTTCTGGGTGGACCCTGTCGAAGGCAGAAACGCACCAACAATCTTCAAGAGATTGCCCTGAGCGGCCGATAACCCGATCGGTCACTGCAGCGTCGCGCAAAAATGGTTGATAGCGTTTTACCGGCAGCTATCATCTGCGCGCCTGAAATTGCCTTCTCTTCAATTGTCTGGAAATCTTCGATGTCGTCGTATCACCAAAAGCGTTTTCTGATCGTCGATGATTTCTCGGATTTCCGCAGTTCCGTGCGCTCGATGCTGCGTGAACTGGGCGTCAAGGACGTCGACACCGCCGACACCGGCGAGCAGGCGCTGAAGATGTGCTCGCAAAAGTCCTACGATTTCATCCTGCAGGATTTCCATCTCGGCGACGGCAAGAAAAACGGCCAGCAAGTGCTTGAAGACCTGATGTCGGAAAAGCTCATCAGCCATGAAGCGGTGTTCGTCATGGTCACCGCCGAGACCAGTCAGGCGATGGTGCTCAGCGCGTTGGAGCATGAGCCGGACGCGTACCTGACCAAGCCGTTCAACCGTTCCGGCCTGGCCCAGCGGCTGGAGCGTCTGGAGCAACGCAAGACGTTGCTCAAGCCGATTCTGCAAGCCCTCGATCGCGGCAAGCCGGCCGAGGTGCTCAATGCCTGTATTGCGCTGTGCAAGCAAGACATCCGTTATTCGCCGCTGTGCCTGCGTTACCGCGCCGATGCGTTGCGCGACATGAATCAGAACGAAGCGCTCGAGCGTCTTTACGACAGCATCATTGCCGACCGTCCGTTGCCTTGGGCCTTCGCCGGGCTGGGCAAATTGCTGTTCAAGCGCGGCCAGGTCGCTCAGGCCAAAGCGGTCTATGAAAAGGCGTTGAAAGTCTTTCCGATGATGCCGGCGCTGTACGACGGCATGGCCGATGTGCTGGTCGCCGAAGGTGACAGCAAAGGCGCGCAACGGGTGCTGGAAGAGGCGATTCGCCTGTCGCCGCTGGCGGTCCGGCGTCAGGCGTTGCTGGGCAAACTGGCGATGGCCAACGAAGATTTCGACACCGCCTCCCGCGCTTATCGTCAGGCCGTGGCACAGGGTGCGCAATCGCGTTTCAAGGATCCGGAAAGCAATCTGGGCCTGGCCCATGCGCTGATCAGCAAGGGCAGTGATCGTGGCCTCGACACGCGCACACGCCTGGAGATCAACACCACCCTCAGCGCGGTGGCCAAAGAGAACCCGAGCGATCCCGGCCTGCAAATTCGCGCGCGCCTGATGAAGGCCACCAGCCTGCTGCTCAACGATGCCGAAACCGCCGACAAGCTCACCGAACAAGCGCTGATGCGCCTCGACGGCATGGAACAGTTCATGAGTCCGGAAGCCGCGTTACTGGTTGCCAAGCAACTGCAAATGCTTGGTCAGGCCGAAGCGGGCACTTCCATGCTCAAAAGCTGCGCGGAGATTTATGGCGACGACCCGGCGGTTATGAAAGACATCGCCAAGCTCACCGATGACCCGACGATTCTCAGCTCCAGCAACGCGGCGGCCGACCTCAACCGACAGGGCGTGCGGGTCTACAAGACCGGCAACCTGGTGGAGGCCCGCGAAGTGTTCCGCAAGGCACTGAAGCTGCAACCGAAGAACATCAGCATCGCGTTGAACATGGCCCAGTCGCTGCTGCACGGCACCGACACGAGCGTGCCGTCGGCTGAGCTGGAAGAATGTCGGGCCTGCCTGAAAACGGTCGGCCTGATGCCCGACACCGACGCGCGCTTTGCGCGTTATCAGAAGCTGAAAAGCAAGGCGTTTGGCGAATGAACCACGACAAGCAGGCGCTGGATTTTTCCACGGTGATTGCCTCCACCGTCCACGACATGAAGAACTCTCTGGCGATGCTGATGCAGGCCCATAGCCAGTGGCTGGCGCGCTTGCCCAAGGAGCTGCGCGAAGGCAGCGAGCAGGGCGTGATCGACTTCGAGTTCGCCCACCTCAACGGCATGCTGGTGCAGTTGCTCGGGCTGTACAAGCTGGGCGTCAACCAGATGCCGCTGCAACCGGCCTATCACGAGCTCGATGACTTTATCGAAGCGCAACTGGCGGCGCATCAGGACGTCTTCGCCAGCCGCGGCATCATTGCCACTTACGAAGTCGACCCGTTGAGTCCGCTGGGTTTCTTTGACCGCGAACTGATCGCCTCGGTGCTCGGCAATTGCATCAATAACGCGATCCGCTACGCCCGCGAATCGCTGCTGATTACCGTCAGCGACGAGGCGGGGCAACTGGTGCTGAGCATCAACGACGACGGCGACGGTTATCCGGCCGAGATGCTCGAGCGTCAGGCCGATTACGTACAGGGCATCAATCACAGCAGCGGCAGCACTGGCCTGGGCCTGTATTTCGCCCACCGCATCGCAGCCCTGCATCAGCGCAACGGGGTGGAAGGGCGCACCGAAATCAGCAATGGCGGCCCGTTGGGCGGTGGGGTGTTCAGCCTTTATCTGCCGTGATATCCACCGAGGCAATGTGTTTTCAATTGACACAAGGTCATTGGGAGATAAAGCCGGTCATGTTGCTTATCAAAATCGTCCGGACGTCATAGACGTCACTTTCACTTACTACTGTCACCATTGAGGTGTCTTTTGCCTGCAGGCTGCCTGACAACACGCGGCGCTCCTTTTGTCCTGTTAAAGCATCGTTAAAGGTGTACTCAACCGTGACTTTCTGGCCAACACTGGCGTTTGCCACTTTATCGTCAATAGTCTCTGGTGTTGTAGTACTCATGAGTTCCGATCTCTCTGATAAAGATTGCAAGTTCAATAACACCGAGTCGTCATGTTCACCGTTCGGGATCAGCTTGGCTACTGTCAGATATGACAGGTTTTAATACCAGATTCGAATTAGCAATCGAACAATTCGCTCTAACCATGTTTCTCGACTTATGGTTATTTGCGAAGCGGTGACATAGCCAGAAACGACAAGGCCCAGAGCCAGTGAAGCTGCTGAAGACTGCGATCCTTTCTTGAAGATCAAAGTCAAAAGATCGCAGCCTCGTTGTACTCGTCAGCTCCTACAGCTCCCACAGAGTTTCGGATTTTGCTTGACGTTGCTTGATATTCCGAACAGCCGGAGCCTATTTTGTACGGGTCGCCGTTCGCGGCTCGCACAATAACAAGGATTGCGTCATGACAAGCGATGGCCAGGGTTCACTCGCGCAGCGATTGACCGGCATTGATGAGATTGAGTGTGTCACCCCGGATCTGAACGGTGTGCCACGGGGCAAGGTGATGACCGCCGAGGGTTTCCTCGACGGGCGGCGTTTGCAGTTGGCGCGGGGCGTGCTGCTGCAATGCATCATGGGCGGCTATCCGCCAGCGCGGTTCTACGGCAGCGATGACGGCGATCTGGCGCTGGTGGCCGACCCTGTGCAAATCCATCGCTTGCCGTGGAGCGACACGCCGCGTGCCCTGGCAATCTGCGATGCCGACGAGCTGACCGGAGGGAGCTCCAGCCTGTCGACCCGAGGGCAGCTCAAGGCGGTCATCGCCCGTTACGCCGCGCGCGGGCTGGCGCCGGTGGTGGCGACGGAGCTGGAGTTTTTCGTTTTTGCGCCCAACACCGATCCGACCCAGCCGTTCCGCCCGCCCATTGGTCTGGATGGGCGTCGCGAGGACGGCCAGTCGGCGTTCAGCGTCAGTTCCAACAATGGCCTGCGGCCGTTCTTCAGTGAAGTCTATAAATGCATGGCAGCCCTCGGCCTGCCGCGCGATACCTTCATGCACGAAATGGGCGTCAGCCAGTTCGAGATCAATCTGCTGCACGGTGATCCGCTGCTGCTGGCCGACCAGACTTTCCTGTTCAAGCATTTGCTCAAAGAGGTCGCGCTCAAGCACGGCCTGACCGTGGTGTGCATGGCCAAACCGCTGGCGCACACGCCGGGCAGTTCGATGCACATTCACCAGAGCATCGTAGAAATCGGCAGTGGCAGGAATGTCTTCACGGACTCGGACGGCGAGCCGACCGCCATGTTCCGCCATTTCATCGGCGGGCAGCAGGCCGGGCTGGCCGATTTCACCGCACTGTTTGCGCCGAACGTGAACTCCTATCAGCGCCTGTGCCATCCCTATGCATCGCCGAACAATGCGTGTTGGTCCCATGACAATCGCGCCGCCGGCTTGCGTATTCCCGCCAGCTCACCGGTTGCTCGTCGGGTCGAAAACCGTTTGCCGGGTGCAGATGCCAACCCCTACCTGGCGATCGCCGCCAGTCTGGCTGCGGGTTTGCACGGTATCGAACACGCGCTGGAGCCGACCGAGGCGATCCAGGGCGAATTCGCCGTGCCGGACAATCTTGCGCTGCCATGTACCTTGCACGCCGCGCTTGAACGTCTGAAACGTAGCCAATTGGCCAGGGAACTGTTCGGGTCGGAGTTCATCGAAGGCTACATCGCTTCGAAGACCATGGAGTTGACCAGCTTCTTTGATGAAATCACTCCCTGGGAGCGCCGTGTGCTGGCCGCCCAGGCCTGACGAACTGTCGCCACCGGACTATCGTTTTGATGGTCCGGTATTTATTGCAAGGAGCCGCTCGGAACGCCGATGCGCCAAATCTGGAAATCCTTTCGAGCGCTGTATTTCGCCTCACTGATGATGTTGATCGGTTCGGGCTTGTTATCCACCTATCTGGCACTGCGCCTGGCCGCTGACAACGTCGACGGCCTGTGGGTCGGTGCGCTGATGGCGGCCAACTATTTCGGCCTGGTGCTGGGCGGCAAGATCGGCCACCGGCTGATCGCCCGGGTCGGGCATATCCGCGCGTATTCGGCGTGTGCCGGGATCGTCGGCGCGGCGGTGCTCGGGCATGGCCTGGTGGACTGGCTGCCGGCGTGGCTGGTGCTGCGGACCATCGTCGGTCTGGGCATGATGTGCCAATACATGGTGATCGAAAGCTGGCTCAACGAGCAGGCGGACGCCAACCAGCGCGGCCTGGTATTCAGCGGCTACATGATTGCCTCGTACCTGGGCCTGGTGCTGGGGCAACTGATTCTGGTCATGCACCCCGGCTTGGGCCTGGAGCTGCTGATGCTGGTCGCCCTGTGTTTTGCGCTGTGCCTGGTGCCCGTGGCCCTGACACGGCGGATTCACCCGGCGCCGCTGCACCCGGCGCCGATGGAGCCGCGCTTCTTTATCAAGCGCGTACCGCAATCACTGAGCACGGTGCTTGGCGCCGGGCTGATCATCGGTTCGTTCTACGGTCTGGCGCCGTTGTATGCCTCCCAGCAGGGGCTGTCGACCGAACAGGTCGGTCTGTTCATGGGTAGCTGCATTTTTGCCGGATTGCTGGTGCAGTGGCCGCTGGGCTGGTTGTCCGACCGCTATGACCGGGCGCTGCTGATTCGCTGCTTCGCCGGGTTTCTGGCGGTCGCGGCACTGCCGCTGGCGATTCTGCCGCAGGTGCCGCTGGAGGTGTTGTTCGTTGTCGGCTTCCTATGCTCGCTGGTGCAGTTCTGCCTGTATCCACTGGCGGTGGCCTTTTCCAACGACCATGTCGAGGGCGATCGACGGGTGTCGCTGACGGCGATGTTGCTGGTGACTTATGGCGTCGGCGCGAGTATCGGGCCGTTGCTGGCCGGTGTGCTGATGAAGTTTCTCGGCAGTCAGAGCCTGTATGCGTTTTTCAGTTTTTTTGCGCTGGTGCTGGTGTGGCGGATTCGCCCGAAAGCGGTGACCAATCTGCATCAGGTCGACGACGCGCCGCTGCACCATGTGGCGATGCCGGACAGCATGTCGAGTTCGCCGCTGGTGGCCGCGCTTGACCCGCGGGTGGACGAGCAGGTGGTGCAGGAGCAGATGGTGCAGGACCCGACGCCTTCAAACCCTGAGCCGGAACCCGCCGCGCAACCGGAAGCGGTGGACGAAGATGATTTGAATAGCCGCGATGACAAACCTGCGCCGGATATCAGTGGCGCCAGACCCTGAGGTTTGCGGCTCTAACTGTGGCGAGGGAGCTTTTCAGGCATGAAAAAAGGGCAGTCCTGCGAGGGGCTGCCCTTTTTTGTTGGTCGCTGCGACTCACATGTCGTCTTTGTCGAACCGGCGCGCTTCACGCTGCAACTGATAGACGAAGCGCTCAACGTTGCGCGCAGCCTGACCACTGATGTTGTGGAAACGCAGGCCGGCGAAGGTGATGTTAAGTTTTTCTTCGAAATGCAGGTAACGCAGTTCGACGGAGATGGGTTGGTTGCCGAACAGCGGCGGGGCGATCAGGCGATCGTAGACCTGGCCCAGTTGCAGGCGGTCAGTGATGTCGCCTTCGAACCGAAACTTGCAGCCGGTCGCGGAAATATCCAGCAGCTTGCCATGGAGAGGGGTCTTGAGCTTTTCGCCGCCCAGTTCAACGCTGACCAGATCGGTCAGTTTCAGCGCTGCGCGAAAGGCATTGCGGCGCTGGTGGTAGACCACTTCGGTGGGCAGTGCGCCGGTGTAGAAACGGTCACCGTCGGACTCTTCGATATTCAGCGTGCCGGTGCATTCCCAGGCGATGCGCACGCCATCGTGAAAACCTTCGACCTTGAACGGCTCGCCGGCCTGCAGAAAGCGTTCGCCGTCACGCGGGATCATCTCATCGAGCGCGATCGAGGCGGTGTCACGGTCAACCTTGATCAAGTAACTCTGAAAGCGCTGGCTGCGCTCGTGGAAGGTGATGATCAGCGGATCATGGCTGTCTTGCAGCTGGCGCAGGTTGCTGGAGATTTCCAGTGGCGTGGTGAGCACCTTCGGAGGCTGCGGAGCATCATCCGCGCTTAGGGTGTTGGACACGGTTCTTCAATCTCCAGACAAAATAAGACTACGACTGGCCAGTATTTTGCCAGTATGTTTCGCAGGTTGATAGTGCGTGGCCACCGAATGGCTCATGCCTGGCTGAGCGTACGCGGCTTGATCGGCTTGGCGAAGGTTCCGCTGGCGTCATACAGCGCTGGCGGCTCGCCGCCGGTGAGGATTTTCAGTTGGTTGGCCGTGGAGGCCTGCTGGATCTGGATCGACTGGCCATTTTTGACGTTGGCCGCCTGGCACTCCGCAATCAGGGCGGTCAGTGCGTCGCCTTGCTTGAGCAACTGTTCGCCAAGGCTTGACTGGCTGGCCAGTTGCGCAAGACCTGTGCGATCCGTCGGCAGGTTGAGGCTGGCGAGGATTTCGCTGCGCTTGCGGCCATGCTGTTCAAGCAGAATGATCAAGGCCTGTTTGGTCGCCAGAATTTCTTCCAGCAGCGGCATGTCACGACCGTGCAAAGCGAGGGACTCGGTTTGCAGCAACTCCAGCAATTGTTGCGCTGGAGCAAAGTCGTCGTTGATCAATTGCAATAAATTAGTGTCGTGCATGGCTGGCCTTGGGGTTTAAGCGTCCAAAAGCCTGGCGCCGGCAAAAGCCTAGCGCTGGGCTTCGAAGTTGAGCAGTTTGCTGGCTACACGGTTGCTGTCGACTTTATAGCTGCCATCGGCAATCGCGGCTTTCAACTCGGCCACACGGGCTTTATCGACAGCAGGCTGATCGCGCAGCTTGTCAGTGACCTTCTGCAACTGTTGAGCCTCATTGCTGAGGTGTACCGATTCCCCGCTTTTTGCGGTACTGGCCGTTTCGGCCTGGGTATTCAGCGGCGCGGAGGGGCTGTTTTCAGCGCTTTCCTTGGCGTTGCTGGTACGTGTATTGCCGGTAAGTGGCGAGGAACTGTTCAAACGGTTGAAATCGATAACCATGATAAAAAACCTCTGGGAATTTGGACGCTTGCCATGTTTTCGGCTATCCCCTGGAAAACTTTAGGCACATTTATGCAATGAGCCTTGCCTGCGCCGGCGCGTGTTCTGCTGCGGCACAGTTTAGGGAACAGCCGGGGTCAGCGCCAGTTTTCTACATCGCCACTTCCACTTGGCCGGGCGCGGTGACTTGCGCCTTGATGACCCGCTGGGAGTTGAGGTTTTTCACCCGGATCTGTTCTTTCAGGCCGCCGTTGGCCAGCGCTTCGCCGGGCATCCGCACGGCCAATGTGCCGCTGCGGGCGGTAATGACGACTTGATCACCCTTGCGGATGACTTCGGCCTGTTCGAGATGGACCAGCGTAATCACTTGATCGGCGACCGTTGGTCGGGTCAATTTCTGTCCGATCGCTTCGTCCACCGACGTCAAAAAACCTTGATTGATCACGCTGACGTCGCGCTCGCGCAGGGTGACATCCTGCGGCTCGATAATCCCGGCGCGCTTGAGCGGGCGGGTGGTGGTGACAATCTCGCGAAACAGGCGGACTTGAGCGGGCACGAACACGGTCCAGGGCGAACTGCCTTCGCAGCGAACCTTGACGGTGACGCGGCCCAGAGGGCGTGCCGGACTCTCCAGGGACGCTGTCAATTCCTTGTCGCACATGGGCATGCGCAGCCGCGGATCGAGCTGGTTGACTTCGATTTCGTAGCGGCCTTCGGTTTGACTGGTAGCCAGATAGTCTTCTACGGTGAATTCAAGAAAGCCCTGAGTCACGCCGATAAGCATATCAGGCAAGGTAACCGCATCAGCATTGGCAGGACTGCCGGCAAATAGGCAAAAAACGGCGGACACCGCGCAAAGCCCTTTGCGAAGGGAGGATGTCAGGCGTCGGGAAAATGTCGTTTGAGCGTTCATACAGGTTAAAAAGCAAGCGCCGTGCCGTTTAGCAATAAATGTGCGTCGCAACAACACTTGGCGTTGGTGTAGGAGTCTGGGCATGGCTGGTGTAATGGATTCGGTGAACCAGCGCACGCAACTGGTAGGGCAGAATCGCCTGGAGCTGTTGTTGTTCCGTCTCGACGGCCAGCAGCTCTACGGGATCAACGTGTTCAAGGTTCGGGAAGTGCTGCAATGCCCGTCACTGACGTTGATGCCCAAGTCCAGTCCTGTCGTGTGCGGGGTGGCGAATATTCGGGGGGCGACCATTCCGATCCTGGATCTGGCAATGGCGACCGGCTCCGGTGCGTTGAAAGACAAGAAAAATCCGTTCGTGATCATCACCGAGTACAACACCAAGACCCAGGGTTTCCTGGTCCGCTCGGTGGAGCGCATCGTCAACATGAATTGGGAAGAGATCCATCCACCACCCAAGGGCACGGGCCGCGATCATTACTTGACCGCCGTGACTCGGGTGGACAACCAGCTAGTCGAAATCATCGACGTCGAGAAGGTGCTGGCCGAAGTGGCGCCGACACCGGAAGCGATTTCGGTGGGCGTGGTCGATGTCGAGACCCAGACCAAGGCGTTGTCGCTGCGGGTGCTGACGGTCGATGACTCGTCGGTGGCGCGCAAGCAGGTCACGCGTTGCCTGCAGACGATCGGTGTCGAAGTGGTGGCGCTGAACGACGGCAAGCAGGCGCTGGATTACCTGCGCAAGCTGGTCGACGAAGGCAAGAAGCCGGAAGAAGAGTTCCTGATGATGATTTCCGACATCGAAATGCCGGAGATGGACGGGTACACCCTGACGGCGGAAATCCGCGGCGACGCACGCATGCAAAAGCTCCATATCATCCTGCATACTTCGTTGTCGGGGGTATTCAATCAGGCGATGGTCAAGAAAGTCGGTGCTGATGACTTCCTGGCCAAATTCCGTCCTGATGACCTGGCATCCCGGGTAGTCGACCGGATCAAAGCAGCAGATATCAGCTAGGGGCCTTTTGTCCCTGGCGATCAACACGATTTAAGAGGCGGCATCATTGTCTACGGGTAATTTGGATTTTGAACAGTTCCGGGTCTTCCTGGAAAAAGCCTGTGGCATTCTGCTCGGTGAAAACAAGCAGTACCTGGTCTCGAGCCGTCTCAACAAACTGATGGAGCAGCAAGGCATCAAGTCCCTGGGTGAGCTGGTTCAGCGCATCCAGACCCAGCCGCGCAGCGGTTTGCGCGAGCAGGTGGTCGATGCCATGACGACCAACGAAACCCTGTGGTTTCGTGACACCTATCCGTTTGAAGTCTTGAAGAACAAGGTACTGCCTGAAGCGATCAAGGCCAGCCCCAACCAGCGTCTGCGGATCTGGTCGGCGGCGTGCTCGTCAGGTCAGGAACCCTATTCGCTGTCGATGTCGATCGACGAGTTCGAGCGCAGCAACCTAGGTCAGCTGAAAATGGGTGTGCAGATCGTTGCCACCGATCTGTCCGGCCTCATGCTCAACAACTGCAAGACCGGCGAGTACGACAGCCTGGCGATCGGCCGTGGTCTGTCGCCCGAACGGCTGCAACGCTACTTCGATCCGAAAGGGCCGGGGCGCTGGGTAGTCAAGGCACCGATCAAGAGCCGCGTGGAGTTTCGCTCGTTCAACCTGCTCGACAGCTACGCGGCGTTGGGCAAGTTCGACATCGTGTTCTGCCGCAACGTGCTGATCTACTTCTCTGCCGAAGTGAAGAAAGACATCCTGCTGCGTATTCACAGCACGTTGAAGCCTGGCGGGTATCTGTTCCTTGGCGCTTCGGAGGCGCTGAACGGTTTGCCGGATCATTACCAGATGGTGCAGTGCAGCCCGGGGATTATTTACCAGGCGAAATAACCGGTTTGCGGCGACACAAAAAACGGCAGTCCTCAGGGGCTGCCGTTTTTTTTGCGCCTGAATATTCTCTTCGAAACGCCACCAATCCCCTGTAGGAGTGAGCCTGCTCGCGATAGCGGTCTATCAGACAATACATCAGCGACTGACACACGGCTATCGCGAGCAGGCTCACTCCTACAATGGATCAGCGGTGGGAGGGAGAACGGGGGCAAGCGGCAGAAAAGCGGCATCCGGCGGAAACCGGTTGCCGCTTTTCTGGCATTGCCGCTTTGCCCGTTCGACGCAAAGCCCCGGAATACGGGGCTTTGTCCGTTTGGCACGGCGCTTGCTAAAGCTCAGTTACGAAAAACCGGTCACCTGAAGGTTCCCGACATGAGCATCAGCTTCGACAAAGCGCTCGGCATTCACGAAAAAGCACTGGGCTTCCGCGCCCAGCGTGCCGAAGTGCTGGCCAACAACATCGCCAACGCCGATACCCCGAACTACAAGGCGCGTGACCTGGATTTCTCCAAAGTGCTCGAAGCACAAACCGAGAAGACCAAGACCGGCGGCCACTTTGCCCTGAACATGACCAACAGCCGTCACATCGAGGCTGAAGGCTTGGGCAATGGCGACGAATCGCTGATGTATCGCACGCCGATGCAGCCTTCGATCGACCAGAACACCGTGGACGCTCAACTGGAACAGTCGAACTACGCGGAAAACGCCGTCGGCTTCCAGGCCAGCTTCACGCTGCTCAACAGCAAATTCAAAGGGCTGGTGTCAGCCCTGCGCGGAGAATAATTCATGTCCCTGTCCAGCGTTTTCAACATTGCCGGCAGCGGCATGAGCGCCCAGACCACGCGTCTGAACACCGTCGCATCGAACATCGCCAACGCCGAGACGGTCTCGTCGAGCATCGACCAGACCTACCGCGCCCGTCACCCGGTGTTCGCCACCATGTTCCAGGGCGGCCAGGCTGGCGGCAGCAATTCGCTGTTCCAGAACCAGGACGCGGCCGGTCAGGGCGTGCAAGTGCTCGGTGTGGTCGAGGACGACAGCAATCTCGAAGCGCGTTATGAGCCGAACCATCCGGCGGCTGACGCCAAAGGCTACGTCTACTACCCGAACGTCAACGTGGTGGAAGAAATGGCTGACATGATTTCCGCGAGCCGTTCGTTCCAGACCAACGCTGAAATGATGAACACCGCCAAGACCATGATGCAGAAGGTGCTGACCCTCGGTCAGTAATAAGGGGCGACTGCCATGAGCGTTACCGATACCACCAGCTCCCTGAGCATGAATGACATCCTGTCGAACTCGTCGAAAAAGACTAGTTCGACCACCGATGGCATTGCCTCGGCGACCAACAGCAGCACCGGCGGACAAGCGCTGGGCAAGGACGCGTTCCTGCAGTTGCTGGTGACCCAGCTGAAAAACCAGAACCCGCTCGATCCGCAGGACAACAGCGCATTCGTTGCACAGTTGGCGCAGTTCAGCAGCCTCGAAGGCATCACCACGTTGAACTCCACCGTGAGTGGCCTTGCCGGCAACTACAACTCGTCGCAGGCGCTGCAAGCGTCGTCGCTGGTCGGTCGCAACGTGATCGTCCAAACCAATACCGCGCAACTCGACGATCCGAGCAAAGGCCTGACCGGTTCGGTCAACGTGCCATCGTCCATCGCCGGCGGCACCGTGACCATCACCGACAAGGATGGTAAAGCTGTCCGCACTATCGATCTGGGCAGTCGCGCCGCTGGCAGTGCCAGCTTCACCTGGGACGGCAAGGACACCGCCGGCACCGTGGTGCCCGTCGGGACTTACACCTTCAAGGCGAGCGCGCCGATCAACGGCACCGCGACGGACCTGGCGACTTACCTGCCGGCCACCGTCAACAGCGTGACGATCAGCCAGACCGGTGGCGAGCTGATGCTCAACCTGGCTGGCAAGGGCACCGTTGCCCTGTCCAAAGTACAAACCATTGGTATATAGAGCCGACTAACCCGGCATAAAGGAGTGGAATATGTCTTTCAATATCGGCCTTAGCGGTCTCTATGCAGCCAACAAGCAACTGGACGTGACCGGCAACAACATCGCCAACGTCGCGACCGCCGGGTTCAAATCCTCCCGCGCAGAATTCGAAGATGTGTACTCGTCGACTCGCCTGGGCAGCGGCAGCAAAGTGATCGGCAACGGCGTGCGCCTGGCCAACGTTTCCCAGCAGTTCACCCAGGGTGACATCAACAACACCGGCAACGTGTTGGACATGGGCATCAACGGTTCCGGTTTCTTCACCATGAGCAACAACGGCTCGATCTCGTACACCCGTGCCGGTACGTTCAAGGTCGACAACGCCGGTTACATCACCAACACCGACTACACCTCGCGTCTGCAGGGTTACGGTGTGGATGCCAACGGCAAGATCATCAACGGTGTGTTGACCGACCTCAAGATCGATACTTCGAACCTGGCGCCCAAGTCGACTTCGGCGGTAACTTCGAGCATCAACCTGAACTCTTCGGCACAGAAAATCATCGATACCGGCGCTACGCCCGTCGTGTTCGATCCGTCCAAGCCCGAGACGTACACCAAGTCGTTCAGCACGCCGATCTATGACACTCAGGGCAACTCCCACGTCATGGATCAGTACGTTGTAAAAACCGGCGACAACGTCTGGAAGGTTTACACCCTGGTCGATGGGCGCAACCCGGACGCTACCGGTAGCGATCCAACCAAGACTCCACCGGTCGCTTCGACACTGACGTTCGACAGTTCCGGCAAGTTGCTTCAGGTCAGCACGCCCAACCCGGCGGATCCGACTGACCCGATCATCAGCAGTGATCTGACCCTGAAAAACTGGAAGCCAGGCACCGTGACCAATGGCGTATTTACGCCTAACGGCGCATCGGCAAACCCGAATGGCGTGACCATTTCGATGGCCAAGACCACCCAGTACAACGCCGATACTTCGCGCACGATCCCGACTCAGGATGGCTACGCCACTGGCCAGATCACCAACCTGACCATCGACGGCACCGGTACGCTGTTCGCCAACTTCAGCAACAACCAGAGCAAGGCAATTGGTCAGGTTGCGCTGGCGAGCTTCACCAACGAACAGGGGTTGCAGGCTGTCGGTGGTACTAGCTGGAAAGAGACTTTCGCTTCGGGTATTCCGGGCTACGACGCGCCGAAGACCGGTACGTTGGGTGAGGTAGTGTCCAACTCGCTGGAAGAATCGAACGTTAACCTGACCAATGAGCTGGTTGATCTGATCAAGGGCCAGAGCAACTATCAGGCGAACGCCAAGACCATTTCGACTCAGAGCACGATTATGCAGACCATTATTCAGATGACTTGATGGGGTTTAGTGCGCTTGATGAAAAACCGACGCCTAGTGCGTCGGTTTTTTTATGTGCATTTTTCGGGGCTTGCGCTCGGTTGCTCCGTTCGTCAGTCACTGTGGTGCAGAATTTGCAGTTTCGCGGAGCATTGGCGGCGCGCGTCAAACTTTCATCTGCGCCGCGTATCTTCAAACCGGGCTCAGGGTTCGGTGGCTTGGAAGCCGTCAGTAGTCAGCAGGGATGCCAAACTTTGCACAGTCATGAATCCTTCAAAGCACCCGCAGCGGTGCCAAAATCCGACGTCACCGGTCAGTCCCGCTACGACCGAGCGGTCCGGATATCTCATTCAAGCCGATTGCAATCATTTCTCCGGTTGGCGGATGTTTGCAGCATCGACGGCGCAGCATCTGCCTGCGGCGAACCCCCTACTCACCTCGAGCAATACCGACCAAGCGCATGCCGGTCGGACTTTTCGCTCTTTTCAGACTTTTGCGCATTCACGCACCAGCGTGTCGCGGCAAGGTTGAAATCCCCGTGACTGCGGGAGATTCAGCAAGGTTCCAACACAAACACACTCACACAAGGAAGGATGCAATGGCAGTCATTTACGGGTCCAACGGTGCTGATGTGCTGGCAGGTACTGCCGGTGACGATCAAATACGTGGTTTGGCAGGCGACGATGTGTTGAATGGTGGGGACGGCAATGACCTTCTAATTGGTGGCGAAGGGGCTGACCAGCTCATTGGTGGCGCAGGTATCGACACTGCCAGCTACGAAGATGCCAATCAGGGAACCGGCGTGACGATCAACCTGAAAACCGGCGTTAACACCGGTCTCGCGGCGGGCGATACGTTCAATGGTATCGAAGCGTTTCGCGGCACCAGTTAT
>NZ_JABWQQ010000038.1:0-26295 GCF_014268555.1 Pseudomonas sp. SWRI111
ACCTGAACCGCCGTATACGGAACCGTACGTACGGTGGTGTGAGAGGACGGCGGATGTAAATCCGCCTCCTACTCGATTTTTTTTTGGGCTTCTGTGGGAGCGAGCCTGCTCGCGAATGCTTCAACCGAAGCGATAAATATCCATACCCAACGCCCCCATTGTGAATCCCTGATGCGCCACGCTGAATATCCCACCGGCACCGCGCGCAAAATACAACGGCAACAAATGCTCATCACTCGGGTGACTGCGCAGCGCATTCGGCGCCTGCTGGCGATAGTCATGCAGCGCCGCTTCATCGTCGGCCGTAAGCTTGTCTATCATCCAGTCACGGAAATCCCGCGCCCACGGCTCGATGCTTTCCGGGCCGGCATGCCAGTCCAGTTCTCGCAGGTTGTGGGTAATGCTGCCGGAGCCGATGATCAGGATGCCCTGTTCACGCAGGCTCGCCAGCGCACGGCCAACCCGCGTCTGCAATGCCGCTCCGCCGCGACTCGGCAGCGAGACTTGCACCACCGGAACATCCGCCTGCGGGTACATCAGCGACAGGGGCACCCACACGCCATGGTCGAACGGACGTTGCGGATCGAGGCGCGCTGGCAGGTCGTTGGCGGTCAGCAAGTCGGCCACCACGGCCGCCAACTGCGGATTGCCCGGCGCCGGATACTGCACTTCAAACAGCGCGCGGGGAAAACCGCCGAAGTCGTGCCAGGTTTCCGGTTGCGGGTGGCTGGCGACCAGCAGCTCCTGGTTTTCCCAGTGTGCCGAGACGATGACGATGGCGTCGGGGCGCGGCAGTTCGGCGGCCAGTCGCGTCAATGCCGGGCCACTGGCGCCGGGTTCCAGCGCCAGCATCGGTGAACCATGGGAGATAAACAGGCTGGGAAGCATGCGAGGATTCCTGAGCGTTAAGATGCTTCATCTTCAGTCAGATCGTTCATCTGAATCTAATATAAGTTTTAACGCTTTATCATCGGTTTTCCGGGAGGGATACATGCAGGCTGACTTTTGGCACGAGAAATGGGCTTCAAACCAGATCGGCTTTCACCAACCTGAAGCGAATCCGTACTTGCAGCGCTATTGGCCGCAGCTAACGCTGGCGCCATCGGTGCGTGTGCTGGTGCCGCTGTGCGGGAAGAGCCTGGACCTGCTGTGGCTGGCGGGTCAGGGCCATCAGGTGCTTGGCGTGGAGCTGTCGGATAGGGCCGTTGAGGGCTTTTTCGACGAGCATCGTATCGAACCGCAGATCAGCGAAGAGGGCGCTTTCAAGGTTTACCGCAGTGATGCCATCGAACTGTGGTGCGGGGATTTCTTTGCGCTGACGGCCCAGGATGCTGCAGGCTGCACGGCGTTGTACGACCGCGCCGCGCTGATCGCCTTGCCGGCACCGATGCGTGAACGTTATGCGGCGCATCTTCAGCAAATCCTCGCGCCCGGCGTGCAGGGGGTGTTGATCACCCTCGATTATCCTCAGGCGCAAATGCCCGGGCCACCGTTTGCGGTGGATGATCAAGAGGTGCAGCGGTTGTTCAGTCAGGGCTGGCAGGTGCAGAGCCTGGAAGAGCAGGATGTGTTGGCCGAGAGCCCGAGGTTTTCCGATGCGGGGGTGACGTCGTTGGTGGAGCGGGTTTACCGGATTTCCAGCCGATAGTTATGTGCAGGCAGTTCCGGCCTCATCGCGAGCAGGCTCACTCCTACATTGATTTATGGTGGATCAAGGATTATGTGAATACCACAAATCCTGTAGGAGTGAGCCTGCTCGCGATGAGGCCATATCAGGCGCCGAAAAACATCCAGGAAAACGCAAAAAGGCCCGCATCACTGCAGGCCTTCTTTTTTACACCAATGAAATCAACCGCGACGACGCAACGCGTCGATACGCTCTTCCAGTGGCGGGTGGCTCATGAACATGCGGGCGAAGCCCTGCTTGATGCCGCCGTTGATGCCAAAGGCGTTCAGGGTGTCCGGCATGTGCACCGGCATGCCCTGTTCGGCGCGCAGACGTTGCAGGGCGCCGATCATCGCGCTGGTCCCGGCCAGGCGTGCGCCGGCTTCGTCGGCACGGAATTCGCGTTTGCGCGAGAACCACATGACGATGGCGCTGGCGAGGATGCCCAGTACCAGTTCGGCGAAGATGGTTGCCACGTAGTAGGCGATGCCCTGGCCTTCTTCGTTCTTGAAGATCACCTTGTCGACGAAGTTGCCGATGATCCGTGCGAAGAACATCACGAAGGTGTTCACCACGCCCTGGATCAGCGCCAGCGTGACCATGTCACCGTTGGCGACGTGGCCGATCTCGTGGGCCAGAACGGCTTTCACTTCATCAGGCGAAAAGCGCTCCAGCAGACCCTGGCTGACGGCGACGAGTGCATCGTTCTTGTTCCAGCCGGTGGCGAAGGCATTCGCCTCGTAGGCCGGGAAAATACCGACTTCGGGCATCTTGATCCCGGCTTCGCGGGACAATTGCTCGACGGTTTGCAGCAGCCATTGCTCATGCCGAGTGCGTGGCTGGCTGATGATCTGGGTACCGGTGCTCATCTTCGCCATCCACTTGGAGATGAACAGCGAGAACAGGGAACCGGCAAAACCAAAGACCGCACAGAATACCAGCAGCTGACTGAGGTCGAGGTCGACCCCGTTGGCCGCCATGAACCCGTTGAAGCCAAACAGGCTCAGGGTGATGCTGGCTATCAGCACGACCGCCAGGTTAGTGGCCAAAAACAGCAGGATGCGCATCATGGTTGTAGAAATCTCCTCAAGCTAAAGATGTAGCGTACTGCGGGGTATATAAGGTGCTGCCACGGGCTATTCAACTGAGTGACTATTTCAAACTGTGTCCTACAGCTGATTCTTCGGTGTACAGCACAGCTCCCACGGCAGATTAAGGCATGAACCGCAGCCAGTTGCGCCCCGTCGCCATTGTGTTGTGTGCGCTAAACGGGGCTGAACCGCAAGTGTAGAAGGCATGCACACGTGCGGAATGTAGAAGTGTTGCTGAATCAGACAGTGCGCAACGTTCTGCCGTTGCGCACTGACTGCGAGCTACTGGCGGTAGGATTTGAGGAAATTGCCGATACGGCCGATGGCCATTTCCAGGTCGTCGACGCGGGGCAGGGTGACCACGCGGAAGTGGTCCGGCCATGGCCAGTTGAACGCCGTGCCTTGCACCACCAGCAGCTTCTCGGAAAGCAGCAGATCGAGGACGAATTTCTCGTCATTGTGGATCGGGCAGACTTTCGGGTCGATTTTCGGGAAGGCATACAGCGCGCCCATCGGCTTGACGCAGCTTACCCCCGGAATATCGTTGAGCAGCTCCCAGGTGCGGTTGCGCTGTTCCAGCAGACGGCCCTGTGGCAGCACCAGATCGTTGATGCTCTGGTATCCGCCCAGCGCGGTCTGGATGGCGTGCTGGCTCGGCACGTTGGCGCACAGGCGCATGTTGGCCAGCATGTCGATGCCTTCGATGTAGCTCTGGGCATTGTGTTTCGGCCCCGAGATAGCGATCCAGCCGGAGCGGAAGCCGGCCACGCGGTAGGATTTGGACAGGCCGTTGAAGGTCAGGCACAGCAGGTCCGGCGCCAGGGACGCGGTGCAGATGTGCACGGCATCGTCGTAGAGGATCTTGTCGTAGATCTCGTCGGAGAACACCACCAGGTTGTGCGCACGGGCGATTTCCAGCATGCCCAGCAGCACTTCCTTCGAATACACCGCACCCGTCGGGTTGTTCGGGTTGATGATCACCATAGCCTTGGTGTTCGGGGTGATCTTGGCCTTGATGTCGGCCAGGTCCGGGAACCAGTCGGCGCCTTCGTCGCACAGGTAATGCACGGCGTTGCCGCCGGCCAGGCTGACGGCCGCCGTCCACAGCGGATAGTCAGGCGCCGGCACCAGCACTTCGTCACCGTTGTTAAGCAGCGCCTGCAAGGACATCACGATCAGCTCGGACACGCCGTTGCCCAGGTAGATGTCTTCGATGCCGACACCTTCGACCTGCTTCTGCTGGTAGTACTGCATCACTGCCTTGCGCGCGCTGAACAGACCTTTGGAATCGCTGTAGCCTTGTGCGGTCGGCAGGTTGCGGATCACATCCTGAAGGATTTCATCAGGCGCTTCGAAACCGAACGGTGCCGGGTTGCCGATGTTCAGCTTGAGGATGCGCTGGCCTTCCTCTTCCAGTCGTTTGGCGTGCTTGAGCACCGGACCGCGAATGTCGTAGCAGACGTTGGCGAGCTTGTTCGATTTGCTGAACTGCATGGCGATGTGATCCCGAAAATGAACGATCCAGACGGCGAATGGACAACCGTGCTGGGATTCCTGCGTTTTCACACAGGCGGACGTCTTGAGCCGTGGCTCCCATAATCCGTTTGAATGCGCCCGGTCTGACTGCCAGACTGGTGCGTGACGAGGCGCAATCATACGTGCCGCCCGATCCGTGGAAAAGGTACAGATCGGGCTTTTTCAGCCGCTGAGGTGTGATGATGGAAAAGTTGCAAAAAACCCTGGAAGAATGGAAAGCCATGCTCGACCCCGAGCAGTACAACGTCTGCCGTCTGAGCGCGACCGAGCGACCGTTTTCCGGCGAATACAACGACACCAAAACCGACGGTGTCTACCACTGCGTCTGCTGCAATGAGCCGCTGTTCGACTCCACGACCAAGTTCGATTCCGGCTGCGGCTGGCCGAGTTTCTATCGGCCGATCGGCGAAAGCGCGATGACTGAAATCCGCGATACCAGCCACGGCATGATCCGCACTGAAGTGAAATGCGCGCGCTGCGATGCGCATCTGGGTCATGTGTTCCCGGACGGGCCGCCGCCAACCGGCCTGCGTTATTGCATCAACTCGGTGTGCCTGAATCTCGAGCCGCGCGAGTAAGGGACAAGGCGACAGGGTGTCGCCTTTCGGATAATTAAATTGCACACAATTTAATTGCTCGCTATGTTTGGTCTTTCCCGACTTCCTGCGGAGCCCGCACCATGAGCGACAACCTGCTGAATATTCCCTGCACCACGATCCAGGGTGAGCAAAAGACCCTGGCCGATTTCGCCGGCAAAGCGGTGCTGGTGGTCAACACCGCGAGCAAATGCGGTTTCACCCCGCAGTACAAAGGCCTCGAAGCCCTGTGGCAAACCTACAAGGATCAAGGGCTGCTGGTTTTGGGCTTTCCCTGCAACCAGTTCGGCAAGCAGGAACCGGGTAGCGAGGGCGCGATCAGCGAATTCTGCGAGCTGAATTTCGGCGTCAGTTTCCCCCTGTTCAAAAAGGTCGAGGTCAACGGTGCCGGTGCTCATCCGTTGTTCGTGCAGTTGAAGAAGCGCGCCCCGGGCGTACTCGGTTCCCAAGGCATCAAGTGGAACTTCACCAAATTCCTGATCGGCAAGGACGGCCAGGTGGTCAAGCGTTTCGCCCCGGCGACCAAGCCGCAGGACCTGAGCCGCGAGATCGAAGCCCTGCTCAAATGAGCGTCGATTCGCTGAAGCTCGACAGCCAGCTGTGCTTCAAGCTGTACGCCGCGTCCCGCGCGGTGATTCGCGCCTACAAGCCGATGCTCGATCAGCTTGGTCTGACGTACCCGCAGTATCTGGCGATGCTGGTGTTGTGGGAGTGGCAGGAGACCGCCCCGGAGCAACCGACGGTCAAGGCCCTGGGCGAGCGTCTGGCGCTGGATTCCGGCACGCTGACGCCCTTGCTCAAGCGTCTGGAGCAGTTGCACCTGGTGCAGCGCCAGCGCTCGGCCCTCGATGAGCGCGAAGTGCATTTGAGCCTGACCGCTGCCGGACAGGCGTTGCGTGCGCAGGTCGGACCGTTGAAGGCCCGGCTGCTGTGTGACAGCGGTGTCGATCTGGACCGCCTCAATGATCTGCGTGACGGCCTCGATCACTTGTTGGGACAGATCAAGGCGCTGGCGTAGCCGCAATCCACTGATCGAGCAGCGCTGCCAGTTCTTCGCGGCGAAACGGTTTCGCCAGATAGTCGCTCATGCCCGCGGCCCGGCAACGCTCGCGCTCCTCGGACATGGCGTTGGCGGTCAGGGCGACAATCGGCAGGTTCGGCCAGCGCCCGCTTTGGCGAATCTGCCGGCTGGCTTCGTAGCCATCCATCACCGGCATGTTGCAGTCCATCAACACCAGATCGAATGCGTGGATTTCCAGTTGATCCAGCGCCTCGACACCATGGGCGGCCACCACCACCTCGCAGCCGAGCTTGCCCAGCATGCCCTTGGCCACCAATTGATTGACCGGATTGTCTTCGACCAGCAAGACCCGTGCGCGGCGCGCGCTGGGCGCCGCCTCGAGGCGCGCATCGTCGGTCGTGGCGGTGTCTGGCTGCAGGGTCCGGCGCAAATTCTGATAAAGCGCATTGCGCGCCAGCGGTCGTGCCTGTTGCTGCAACGGGGCGAGGGCGGCCGCCTCTTCGCTGGGCAGGAAACTGCCGTAGGCGGTCACCAGTAGAATCGGTGCGACGATAGCCGGTCGCAGCCCGAACAGGCACTCCGGGCAATCAGTGATCAGCACGTCAGGCTTGAGGCCCAGCAACGAGTCATCGATGCTGCGTTGTTCATATTCGAGGCCCCACACCGGCAGCAAACTCTTCAACAACTCGGCCAGGCCGCTGCTGGCCGCGGTGATCGCCAGGACTTTTCCATGCAGAGGGGCAGGCGCCAGCGCCCGGGTGTGGCAGGGCAGCGGCAGCTCGGCGCAGAACTGACTGCCGAAACCGGTCTCGGAGCTGATGGTCAGGCGCCCCTGCATGGCTTCGCAGAGGTTGTAGGTCAACGCCAGGCCCAGTCCGGTGCCGCCGTACTGGCGAGTGATCCCGGCTCCGGCCTGGGTGAAGGGCTGGAAAATTTTCACCTGGGCTTCCTGGGCGATGCCGATGCCGGTGTCGCAGACTTCGATGCGCACGCCCTCCTGGTAAGTGCTCAGGCGCACGTCCACCCGGCCGAACCGGGTGAATTTCAGCGCGTTGGACAACAGATTGCTGACGATCTGGCGAACCCGGGTCGGATCGCCCAGCACCAGCGCCGGAAAGTGCGGATCGATCAGACAGCTCAATTCGACACTGGGGGCGGCGTTCTGCGACAACAGGTTGGCGGTGTCTTCGATCAAGGCGCCAAGGTCGAACGGAATATGTTCAAGCTCCAGTTGCCCGGCGTCGAACTTCGACAGGTCGAGGATATCGTTGAGCAACTCAACCAGCACCTTGCCGGAGTCGTGCGCGATCGACAGCTGTTGCTGCTGTTCGGCGTTCAGCGGGCCGTCGAGCGACAGTGCAATCATGCCCAGCAGGCCATTGAGCGGTGTGCGGATCTCGTGGCTCATGTTGGCGAGGAATGCCGAGCGCGCTTCGGCCATTTCCAGCGCGGTGCCGCGGGCGATTTCCAGTTCCTCGTTGGATTGACTGAGCCGGGCGTTGATCGCCTTGAGTTCGGCGGTGCGCGCCGAGACGATGTTTTCCAATTGAGCGAGGTAGTCGGTCAAGCGGTTTTCGGCATTACGCCGTTGCTGGATCTCGGTCGCGATATTCTCGAACTGCTGGTTGGCGACTTTGACCAGGACCCCGATTTCATCATTGCTGTGCCCGGCCGGGCATTCCAGAATGGTCGGCTCCGCCCCGCGCGGATCGCGACCGCTGAGTTCCCGAATCACCCGTACCAGCGGTTTGGTCAGCATCACGTAAAACAGCGCCAGCAGAATCCCGGTCAGGAGCAGGCTGCGGGCGAAACCGTTGAGCAGAGTGACTTCGGCGCGCCGCAGGAAACGGCTGCCAAAGGCATAGGTGTCAACTTCAAGGCTCAAGACACCGAGGGACTCGTTGGGCAAGTGGTCGAGGTACAAGCGGTCTTCGAACTGGCGTTTGGCGCCGAACAGAAAGTCGCTGATCATCCGGTAGCCGCTCTGCAGCTCCGGTCGTTTGACGTTGGCCAGTACCGTGCCGTTGTTGTCGGTCAGTCGCGCAGAAATGATCGCGGGCGAGCGCAGCAGGCCCAGGGTGAGTTCCTGGGCGAGTTCGGCGTCAATGTTATAGGCAATGCGTGACGCCGGATTGTGGCTGATTTCCAGCAACGAGAGGATTTCCCGGTTGATGGACGCGTCTTCGCTGGCATAATCGATACCGATTTGCAGCAGGCTGAGCAGCGTGCCCAGAATGAACCCGACCAGCACGGTAAGCCTGGCTTGCTTGTACGACAGCCGGTGGGTGAATTTGATATCCATGGGGTGTTGAACCACTTCCGTTTCCCTTCGCTGCTCAAGCATAGTCGATCATGTATGGATACCGAGGTTCCCGAATCGCCTTGTAACAAGGCTCGAGGCGGGGATTGGGGTCTGTGTGTCGGCGCTGGATCGTCATCATCACTGTGAACCTGCCCGAGGAAAAGACGTGGATTCCCGATTGAATGCTTTTCTTGAACGCGCCGAGTCGGTTCTGGCGCGAATCGAACCCCTGTTGCCGGCCCCGCGTCCCGTCATTGACTGGCACACGTGCCTGGCGGCGCGCTGGCAGCGTGACGGGCGCAGCGGTTACTTGCTGCCGCTTGAAGTCAGCCTCGACATGCGCCTGTCGGACCTGATCGGCGTCGATCGCCAACTGGAGCAACTGGGCCGCAACACTCAACAGTTCCTTGACGGCATGCCGGCCAACCACGCCTTGCTGTGGGGCTCGCGCGGCACCGGCAAGTCTTCGCTGGTACGCGCGCTGCTCGCTGAACACGCCGGGGCCGGCCTGCGCCTGATCGAGATCGAGCGCGATCATCTCGCCGATTTGCCGCGCGTGGTCGAGCAGATCGCCAAGCTGCCGCAGCGTTTCGTGCTGTTTTGCGATGACCTGTCGTTCGAGTCCGGCGAAGGCGACTACCGCGTCCTCAAAAGCGTGCTCGACGGCTCGCTGGAGCAGGCGCCGGACAACGTCTTGCTGTACGCAACGTCCAACCGCCGGCACCTGGTGCCCGAGAAAGAAAGCGATAACGAAAACTGGAAACGCGTCGACGGTGAACTGCACCCCAGCGAAGCGGTGGAAGACAAGATCGCGCTGTCGGACCGCTTCGGCCTGTGGCTGTCGTTCTACCCGTTTACCCAAGAGCATTTTCTCAACGTCGTCGAACACTGGATCGGCCAGTTGGCCGCCAGGGCCGGCTTGAGCTGGCAGCGCGACGAAGCGCTGGACATCCTTGCGGTGCGCTGGGCCACCGGCCGCGGTAATCGTAACGGACGTTGCGCATACCAATTCGCCCGATATTGGGTGGGACTGAAATTGTTGGAGCACAAGGCATGATTGATTTGCAACAAAGCGGCCAGGGCCTCGAAGGCTACGGCATGTTGGCCGCACAACTGGAATCGCTACTGGCGGACGAGCGCGATTTTATCGCCAATGCCGCGCAGTTTTCGGCGTTCCTGTTCAACCAGCTCGACGATCTGAACTGGGCCGGTTTTTATCTCAATCGCGATGACGAGCTGGTGCTTGGCCCGTTCCAGGGGCAGATTGCCTGTGTGCGGATTCCGTTCGGCCGTGGTGTGTGTGGCGCGGCAGCGGCCAGTCGGCAGACCCAACGCGTTGAGGACGTGCATGCCTTCCCCGGCCATATCGCCTGCGACAGTGCCTCGAACAGCGAACTGGTGGTGCCGTTGGTCAAGGACGGCCGCCTGATCGGCGTTCTTGATCTGGACAGCCCGAAGCTCGCCCGTTTCGGTGTCGACGACCAGGCCGGTATCGAACAGCTCGCAGCGATCTTCCTGCGTTTGACCGACTGCTGATCACACCGTGAGGCCAGCCTTGTGCAACAGGCTGGCCGGATCCACGGCATCGATTTGCTGCGGATCGAGAAAACGTGTGGCGTAGGCCATGTACACCCCCTCGTTGATGAACAGGCCAAACAAGTCGGCGTCGATATGGGCCTCGCGGCACATGGTGGCCATGATGCCCAGGGCCTCGCTCAAAGACTTGGCTTTCTTGTAGGGCCGATCGGCGGCCGTCAGCGCCTCGAAAATGTCGGCAATCGCCATCATCCGGGCCGGCAGGCTCATGTCTTCGCGCTTCAAGCGTTTCGGGTAACCGGTGCCGTCCATTTTTTCGTGATGGCCGCCGGCGATCTCGGCAATGCTCTCCAGATGCCCGGGGAAGGGCAAGTGGCTGAGCATCATGATGGTCTGCACCATGTGGTGATTGATGATGTAGCGCTCCTCGCGGGTCAGCGTGCCGCGGGCGATGCTCAGGTTGTACAGTTCGCCACGATTGTATTTGTAGCGGGGCACGTCGAGCTTGAAACCCCAGGGATTGTCTTCGGGGATCAGCTCACTTGGGTCGCGCTCGACCAGGTGCTCGGGTTTGTCCGCCAACAGCTTTTCCGTGACCGGAAGCACCGGCGCAGACGTGCGCGCCTGACGCCGGTTTTCTTCCCATGACACACCGAGGCGGTCGTCCAGGGTGCGCGTCCAGGTACGCTGGGCCAGTTCGTCAAGGCGCTGCAAATCCGCTTCGGCCATGGCCTCGCTGCCCAGGTTACAGCGCGCGACAAAAGCAAAGTCGTCGTCCAGCGCCATCAGCGAGGCATCGCGCAGGCTTGCCAGTGTTGTCTCGTCACCGCCCATTGCCAGCGCTTGCCAATAGTTGATCCAGGCATCGCGCTTGAGCACTTCGAAACGCGTGCGGATCTCGTGGATGCGGTCGTTGATGGTCTCCAGTTTGGTGGCCTTGTCGACTACATATTCCGGGGTCGTGACCTTGCCGCAATCGTGCAGCCAGGCGGCGATATGCAAGGCTTCCCATTCATCCTCGCTCGGCCGGTACGCGCTGAAGGCGGGGTCGCGGCTGGCGGCGGCCGCCTGGGCAAGCATCAGGGTCAGCTCCGGCACGCGCTGACAGTGGCCGCCGGTGTAGGGGCTTTTTGCGTCGATGGCCCCGGCGAGCAATTGGATAAACGCGTCGAGCAATTGCTTCTGTCTGGCTTGCAGGCGTTGGCTTTCAATGCTCACGGCGGCGGCGCCGGAAACCGCCTGGAGGAAGGCGATGCGATCAGGCCGCAGCTTTTCCAGATCGGCCGCGCGTCCACTGTCTTCCACCAGCAACACCAGCAGGCCAATGGTTTCGTCGTGGCGGTTGTGCAGACGGATGCCGATCAGATGGACTCTCGGGGCTGCCATGGCCAGCAGGATTTTCTGCAGATCACCGGCCTGATCGAAACCCAGGTGGCTGACGACGTTATTGGCGCTGACCAACTGTTCGAACCATGCCGGGCCGTTGTTCTTGTGCAAGTCGTGACCCTCGACTTCGAACGCCTCCAGCGCTTGCGGCGTCCCCTCGATCACCAGCCCGTAAGGCTCCATGCGATTGCCATCATTTTCGCGCAGGTAGATCAGGCCTGCCTGCGCCTGAGCGATCTGCACGGTTTCGAAGAGGACCCGTTGCAGCAAAGGGGCGAACCGGGTCTCGGCGCACAAGCTGTCGGTGATGCGAAAGAAACTTCCCAGGGTGTCTTTCATCCGCGCCATCGACAGGCTCAACTGGTCGACTTCAAGCACTGGCGAACGCCGGGCCAGCGGGAAATTGAAGTCGAAACTGCGAATGGCGTCGGCTTCCTTGACCAGGGCGTGCAACGGCTTGACCAGAATCCGCGAAATCACCCAACCCAGTGGCAGGCATAACAGCAAGGTGGCGAGGGTGATCAGCGCGCCCTGCCAGCGCATCCGATAAGCATCGATCAGCAACTCGTCTTCCGGCACCAGCAACGCCAACTGCAGGCCTTTCGGTCCGCCCTCCTGAATATGGCTGCGGGCGACGATCCATTGCCGGCCATCGGCATGCAGGCGCATGCCTTGGGGATTTCCGGTCAGCAATGCGTGCAGCGCCGGGCTCAGGTCGGTCACCCGGGCCAGCCGTGCGGTGCGGTCGTCAACGATCAAGCGGCTGCTGTCGGGGTAGGCCACGGCATTGCCGTCGGCATCGAACAGGGCGACTTCGGTCGATGGGGTGACGCGATGTTTATCCAGCGTTGCCGACAGCGCGGCCAGTGTCAGGTCGGCGCCGATGACGGCGTTTTCGCCGCTGCGCCGGCCCAGGGTGGTTCCCACCGTATGGGTGGAGAAAAACACATAGGGCTCGGTGGTGATCTGCCCGGTCTGCTGACGGGCGTCGGTGAACCAGGCTCGCTCGCGCGGGTCGTAGCGGTCTTGCGGATTGTCCCGGCGACTGATCGGCGTCAGCGCCTGATCAAAGAACAACGATTGCGAATGCACTTCGCCCTGCGGGCCATGCTCGATGCTCCAGACCTGATAAGCCGCCGCTTCCGGGGCCTTGAGCAAGGATTTCAGGGCGGCGCTGCGCAGCGGGCGGACCATGAAGAAGTCGCCGTTGGCATAACCCAGATACAAAGAGGCCAGATCCGGATTGTCGGTGAGTGATTGGCTGAACGGCCTGAGCAGTGGCAGGCGTTGATCGAGGCGCTCGGCCTGAGTCGCCGGGTTCTCGGCGAGCAGGCTCAACAGGTGGCGTATCGGTTGATACGTTGCCTGTAGATCGAGGCGTACATCCTGCTCGATACGGGTGAACAGTTTTTCGCTGCTCGACAGGATGATCTTCGTGGTCTGGTGGTAATTGAACAGCCCCAGCACCACGCCCGTCAGCAACAGCAAAAACGTGAACATGACGCTGATGTGCACGTGCAGCGGTAACCGGCGTTGCTCCGGGCGCAGTGGGCTGGGCATTTCAGGCACTCCATGACGTTTAACTCACTGCTCAGCGTTCAAGCATAGTTAAGGCCGGCACATTGTGCTTTGGTCAAACAACGCCAATTGCGCCTGCAGGGCCTGCTCCAGTTGCAGCATCGCCTGATTGCTTGCCTCGCATTGACGGGCGATCTCGTCAGTCGCCAACCCTTGTATGCAGGCTTGTTCAAGCGCATCGCAACATTCGATCAGGCGTGTGGCCTGGGCAATGCGCGCCGCCCCCTTGATCTTGTGGGCGACCACGGCAAGCGCGTCGCGATCATGCTGCGGTGACAGTGCGAGCAGCTCTTCGCGGTCGAGACGACTGCTTTTGAGCAATTCCACCAGCATTCGTCGCGTCTGCGCGGGATTGCCGCCGGTGAGCATGCGCAGATTCTCCAGGCTGAATACCGGCGCCGGTGCGGTTGGCGTGATGCCGTCGACCCATTGGCTGAGCAGGCTCAGGCTCAGTGGCTTGAACAGGCAGTCGTTCATGCCGGCCTGCTTGCAGCGTTGTATCTCCTCGGGTTGGGCGTTCGCTGTGAAACCCAGCACGGTGCAGGGCGGACTGCGCTTCTGCAGCTCTTGTTGACGAATCGCGCGGGTCAGCTCGTAGCCGTTCATCAAAGGCATGTTGCAGTCGACAATCACCAGATCGAACTGGCCGTTTTTCCACAGTTCGAGGCCGCTGCAGCCGTCTTCGGCAATGCTGAAACGGTGGCCGAGGAACTCCAGCTGCTGGCACATCAACAAGCGGTTTGCCGGATGGTCGTCCACCACCAGTACGTTCAGGGGCGTCGTCGCGGGCGTGATCGCCGACTCGGTTCGGGGTGCAATGATCTGCGCCGGCGCGGTGTCCAGTGGCAGGGACACGCAGACTTGCGTGCCGATGCCGGGCTGGCTGCTCAGTTGCAACTGTCCGCCCATCATTTCGCAGAGGTTGCGACTGATGACCAGCCCCAGCCCGGCACCGCTCCTCGCCTGACGATTGCCGTTTTCTGCCTGGGCGAAAGGCTCGAACAAACGTTGCTGGTCTTCGGCACTGATGCCGATGCCACTGTCCTGGACGCTAAGTTGCATCAGGGCGCGGCCGGGGGTGTTCGAACTCATCAGGTCCAGGGTGATCCTGATGTGTCCGTGATCGGTAAATTTGATGGCATTGCTGACCAGATTGGACAGCACTTGCTTGAAGCGCAGTGGGTCCATCTGCACATCCACGGCAACGTCCGGCGGGTTGAAGACGACTTGCAAGGCAAGATTTTTCTGGCGGGCGAGCCCGTCGAAGATTCTTGCAACGGATCTCACCGTATCGCCCAGATTCACCCATTCCGGGCAAAGGCTCAGGCGACCGGACTCGATGCGAGCAATGTCGAGAATGTCGCCGATCAAGCCCAGCAGATCCTTGGCCGACTGATAGGCCGTGTCGATCGAGGCGCGATCCGGATGGTGTGGGTCTATGCGCCGCAAGGTGAGTTCCAGCATGCCGATCACGGCATTCATCGGTGTGCGGATTTCATGACTCATGGTTGCCAGGAATGTGCTTTTCGCCCGATTGGCCTCATCAGCCTGTTCCTTGGCTGCGCGTAAGTCCTCGCACAACTGGCGGCGTTCGCTGATGTCGATCCAGCCACCGATAATGCCTTTGACCTCGCCGCTGGAGTCGCGGTAGGGCAGTATCCAGTGATAGATCGTCAGCCGCCGGTTGCCGATATGCAGCGGGCGGTCGAGCAGCAGCGGGGTGCCCTCGGTGACGACTCGCTGATAATCGGCATGGAAGGCCTGGGCTTCGAACGCGTTGCTCAGGCTGCCCTGAACCACGGTTTTGCCGATGACGTCTTCGCGTCTGGCGTTGAATGCTTCGAGGTAGCTGTCGTTACAGCTCTGTAATAGTCCTTCGCGATCACGTACGTAGATCGGATGCGGCGTACCGTTGAGCAGAGAACGCATGAATTCCAGTTGGTCGTTGAGGGCGCGCTCGGCTGCCTGGCGCTGTTTGATCTGATGTCGCATATAAGCGTTCCACACCAGTAACAGCAGCAGTATCAGGCACGCGGCGGCGATGACTTGGTAAAAGAGGCGTTGGTAGTTTTGCCAGATGTTCTGCGAGGCGGTGGAATAGCCGCGCCAGCGCCCGTTGATCACCCCCAGCTCTTCCGGGGCAATGCTCAGCAGCGCCTTGTTGATGATCGACGCCAGCTCCGTGCTGTCCCGTGCCGTCACCAGCGAAAACGCTGCCTGACCGGTGCCGATGGTGGTGGTGATCTGCAACGCCCGGTCGAAGATCCGTGAAGAAATGAAGTAGTTGGCAATCACCAGTGAACTCACGGCGCCATCGACATGATTTTCCGCCAGTAACGAGACGGCGCTGAACGTATCGGGTGTCTCGATCAGGCGAATGCCGGGGTACTCGCTGCGCAGGTATTGGACCATCGGATTGCCCTGGGCAATCGCCACCTGTCTGCCTTTGAGCTGATTCAGATTGCTCGGTCCGTCGGCGCTCTTGCGGGTCAACAGAACATAGGAGTTTTCCAGGTACGGGCGGCTGAAGTTGAGGGTCTTCTCGCGTTCGGGGGTGGGCAGCAGCGCCGCAATCAGGTCGACTTGGTGGTTATCGATCTGTTTGATCATTTCGGCGTCGTTACGGCTGCGGCGGATGTCGAAGCGCAGGCCGGTGCGCAGCCGGATCAGTTCGAGCAGGTCGGCGCTGATGCCGCGGAAATTGCCATCGCTGTCGAAGAACGTCAGCGGCGCGAATGCCTCGTTCACCACCACACTGACCACCGGATGCTGCTTGAGCCAGTGTTCTTCGCGTTGGGTCAGTTGCAGTTTCTTGTCGGTAAGCAGCAGGTCACTGCCGGCGTTCCAGCGTTTGGCAATGTTGTCGCGTTCGGCGCTCGGCACGGCGTTGAGTACGGTATCGATAATGCTCAACAGCTGCGGGTTGTCGCGCCGCACGGCAAAACTGAAGCCCTGCGCCTCCTGCTTGCCGAAGTTGGCCATGCGAACGTTGTTGAGGTAGCCCTTGTTGATCATGTAATGGGTGGACAGGGTGTCGCCGAGAAAGACATCGGCCTGGTCGAATGCCACGGCATTAAGGGCATTCTGATAAGAGGGGTAGCAGGTAATGAGCGCTTTTGGGTATAGCGCCTTGACTTCGGGCAGCGGCAGATAGTGATAGACCATGCTCAGGCGCAACCCCGCCAGGCCTTCGCTGAGCGGGCGGGTTTCGTCTTCGCGCGTCACGAGGACGGGTTGGTCAATGGCATAGGGGACCGAGAGCGCAAGATTGGCGTTACTCGCTTCGTAGCCGTTCGCGGTGCCCAGCAGATCGACCTGGCCATCGACCAGGGCGCGAATCGCGGCCTCCCGGGAAGGGAAGCGTTTTACCCGCACCGGCAATCCGGTGGCCTGACTGACAAGCCCTGCGTAGTCGGCCGTCAAACCCTCGTAATCCTTGCCGCTGGCGGTCATGTCAAAGGGCGGGTAATCCGGCGCGGAGGTGCCCAGTATCAGTTCGCCGCGCGCTTGCAGCCAGTGCCGCTGGGACTGTTCGAACGTGACGGGCAACGTCTCGACTACCGATCGGCTGAGCAAGGCGTAGTCCGGCGAAGCGGCGGGCATGGCGGACACGCCGGCATTCAGGCACAGACCTGTACACAACGCGATAAGGAAGTCCTTCAAACGGCTGAACATGCGGGATCTCACACGAGTGCGTTTCGTTTGGCCATCTCGATAAGTTCTACCAGGGATTTGGCTTTGAGTTTTTGCATCAGGCGCTTTTTATAGGTGCTGACGGTTTTATTACTGAGAAACATGCCCTTGGCTATTTCCTTGTTGGTTCGGCCCTGGGCAAATAACTGCAATACCATCAGTTCGCGGTCATTTACCGACTTGAAAAGTTCCAGTTCGGCATAACGAGTGTCATCACTGCGTACCGGATTCAATGCCTGGCTGGGGAAATAGTTATAACCGGAAAGTACCGCTTTGATAGCACTGACCAATTCACTCAAGTCTTCCTGTTTACAGACATAACCCGACGCCCCGGACTGCATGCAGCGGATGCCGAACAGTGTCGGACACTGTGCCGTCAGAATCAGGATTTTCAGCGCAGAGCCCATGGCGTTGAAGCGGGCCAGTACTTCCAGACCGTCCAGCTTGGGAATGCTGACATCGAGAATGACCAGATCAGGCATGCATTCGCGGACCATCTGCATGGCATCGACACCGTTGTCGGTTTCGCCAACGACCTTATAACCTTCATGCTCCAGCAACATTCGAACGGCGAGACGGATGACCGGATGATCGTCGACGATAAAAACGGAGTTCATAATCAAATCCCATGCAAGCACGAATAAAGCGCGCACCTTAGCTCAGTTGAATGAGCGCTCGCATGGACTCACAGTGTCTCGGGTGCGTTATCGGATAAATCCTACATTCAATAAGGAAAGGGACTACATGTAAATTAGGATTGGCGTAAGGAAGTGCGGGCTTGGCAAGGGCTTATAGTTGGCCTTTTTAATTTTGCAAGTGTTGATTGTCAGTGGCTTTATACAGGTGTTTAAAAGTTATCACCCCAATAGCGAGTTCCGGTTCTATTCAGTGACCTCTCAGCGTGAACTGCACTGGCAGTCACTGAGGTCTGAAAAGCGTTTATGTCTCGTGCAGACGTGCGCCTTCAGCCGGCCGACGGATCGGCCGGCTGAAGGCGCGGTTTCAATGACTGGAGCGCCCGGTCATTTCCAGCGCCATGTCGCTGGCGTAGCTGTCGGTCATGCCGGCGATAAAGTCGATCATGCGCAGAAACGAAGTGTGTAACGAACCCTGTGGATGCGGAGCGTTGTTGCCCAGCAGATCGAGGATGCGTCGGCTTTTGAATGACGGCGTGCGCCCGTTGTGTTGCTCCAGCGCAGCGCCGCAGAACGAGTTGAGCAGAATTTCCAGTGTCGTGTAGGCACCGATTTCATGCAGTGTCTTGCGTTTGTCCTGGAAGATTTTCTTGCGGGCGATGTCCTTGGCATTCAGCACGCAGCGTTTCGCCGGGCCGTGCATGTGCTCCACCAGATCGCCGTGGAGGGTGCCGGCAAGCAGCGCCTCTTGCTGTTCGACAAATGCCCGTGCCGCCGCGTTGGTCAAGTGCTCGATGGCCTTGCCGCGCAGGATCGCCAGTTTGCGCCGCCGCGAATCCTGCGGACCGAGCTGGCGGTAAGTCTCCGGCAGATCGTCGCCGACCAGGCCGAGCAACAGCGACTCGACTTCGGCGTACTCCAGCAAGTCCATTTCCAGGCCGTCCTCGAGGTCGATCAGCGCATAACAGATATCGTCGGCAGCCTCCATCAGGTACACCAGCGGATGCCGCGCCCAGCGCTGTTCCTCCAGTTGCGGCAGGCCAAGTTTGCTGGCGATCTGTTCGAGCAAGGGCAGTTCGCTCTGGTAGCAGCCGAACTTGTGTTTTTTGTAACCCAGAGAGTCAGCGTGACGTGCCGTCCACGGGTATTTCAGATAAGTCCCCAGAGTGGCGTAGGTCAGGCGGGTGCCGCCGTCGAACTGGTGATACTCCAGTTGCGTCAGGACACGGAAACCCTGGGCATTGCCTTCGAAATTGAGGAAATCGCTGCGTTCGGCTTCGCTCATGTCGTCGAGCCAGCCGCGTCCCGCTGCCTGCTGGAACCAATGGCGAATCGCGTCTTCCCCGGAATGGCCGAACGGCGGATTGCCGATGTCGTGGGCCAGGCAGGCGGACTGCACCACCATGCCCAGATCGGCCGGGTCGCACCATGGCGGCAGGGCGCTGCGCAAGGTTTCGCCGACGCGCATGCCCAGCGAGCGGCCTACGCAGCTGACCTCCAGCGAGTGGGTCAGGCGCGTGTGAATGTGATCGTTGCTCGTCACCGGGTGCACTTGGGTCTTGCGGCCCAGGCGGCGGAAGGCACCGGAAAAGATGATGCGGTCATGGTCTTTGTGAAAAGGGCTGCGGCCGAGTTCTTGCGGGCTGTGCAGCGGCTTGCCGAGGCGTTCGCGGTTGAGCAGGGTTGGCCAATCCAAGGCTGATTCTCTCCGTCTGGTGACTGATCCCCTAGCTTCCCGGTTCACGCTGGCGCCTGCAAGCGCAACTACAGTCCGGCGGCATCAATGTCGATCAACAGCAACCGTTCGCCGTTATCGAAAAACTGCCCGGCTGTCAGGCAATACTGATTGCTGGTGGCGTCGCGGTACGTCGTCGACAGGGTCAGGCGGCGCTCTTCCCAGCCTTCGGCGAGCAGTTGATAGAAGTACGGGCGCCACGACCAGTTGTGCCCCAGGTAACGGTTGTCGGCGACCCAGCCGTTGTGGCGCCATTCGAGGTTGGGCGTCAGTTGGGTGCCGTGGCGGTCGCATTGATAAAAACGCAGCAGCCAGGGAAAAGCTTCCAGTTGCGGTAACGCACTGAGTGATGCGTGTGCCCCGGCCCAAGCCTGCAAAATGCTCATGAGTTGGCCGAGTTGCTGGCGCATTTGCATCAGGCGCCCGCGTTCGGCCAGCTTTTGTTGCACGTAGCGTTGCCGCAGTCTGGCGAAGTGTTGCACGAAGGCATCGGTGGCGAAGAACGCTTGCTGCGCGCGGGCGAACAGAAAACCCTGCACGTAACGTGAGCCGCACTCGAGGGCGAAATTCAATTGGGCTTCGGTCTCGACGCCTTCGGCGATGATCCAGCAGCCGGTTTTCTCGGCCATTTGCGCCAGTGCCTTGACCACGTCACTGCTAGGCCCGCCGAGTGCCGCGGCCTGGAACAGGCGCATGTCGAGTTTGAGGATGTCCGGTTGCAGTGCCAGGACACGGTCGAGCTGCGAATAGCCGGCGCCAAAATCGTCAATGGCGATGCGCGCACCGGCCTCTCGATAACGTCCCACGACGTCGGCCAGGCGTTGGCTGTTGCCGCCCAGCTCGGTGATTTCGAACACGATGCGTTGCGGGTCGACACCGTGTTGCGCCAGTTGCTTGAGGCTGGGCAGCGCCTGATCCGGGCGCAGGCGACTGATCCAGCGCGGTGACATGTTCAGGCTGAGGAACCAGTCGGCGGGGGCCTCATGCAGGCGGCTCAAGGCGTCGTCGCGGATCTGTCGGTCGAGCCGGCGCAGAGCCACGGCCGGCGCGCGTGGGTCGGCGAACAGCGGACCGACCGAATGCAGTTGCCCGTCGGCCTGGCGCAGGCGACCCAATGCCTCGACGCCTGCGATGCGTCCGGTGGCGGTATCAATGAAAGGCTGAAAGCAGGCGAGCGGTTGCCCGTCGATCACGGGGCCTCCTTAGTCGTTGTTGTTCTGATTGAACCCGCCGACCGGATAGGCGCACGGGATTGAACCTCCCGCTAAAGAGGTTCATCCCGCCGATAGTGCAAGAATGTAGCCAGATGTATCGCGTCAGCGTTTACGCGTGGTTTGCAGGACCAGTCTGATCAGCGGACCCAGCGTGGTGCCCAATCGAACCAGCCGGCCCAGACCTCCGGTGCCGCCGCTTTTCGCGCCTTTGCCGGTCAGGAAACCCAGTAGCGTCACGGCTGCCACGCCCCATAAAGGCGCGTGTTTGATGCCGAAGCCATCCTGCAGGTTTTGCGTCATGCCGCGCACACGTTGCAGTGGCTGCAGCACTTGCCCGGCTTCGTGACGAATTTCCTGGCGATGCATTTCCATGCGCAGGCGGATCAGCGCCTTGCGCATTTCTCGCCGTGAGCTGTTGTGCGGAAGTTCTGGCAGGCTCATGGCAGCAGACGCTCCCGGTCGTTGGCCAGCTCTTCGAGCGTGCCGTGGAAGGGCGAGGATTCATCGAAGATCGCCGCCTTGAGGCGCAATCCGCAGAAAATCGAAGCCAGCGTATAAAAGACACACAGGCCAATGATCGCCGCCAGGCGGTATGTATCCCAGAAGATGATCATCACCAGTGTCGACAGGCCCACCAACAGCAGCAGGGCGAAGACCAGCGCCAGACCGGCAAACAGCAGCAGGCTGACGGTGCGTGATTTCTGCTCCTGCAATTCGATGCCGAACAATTCGACATGACTGTGCAGCAGACCCAGAACAGCGGCGCCCAGGCGCCGCGTGGAGGAGGCGGTGCCCGCAGTCGGGCCGGATTCACCGATCGACATGATCAGCGCCGCGTGGCCAGCAGGCCAATCAGAAAGCCGACGCCGGCGGCGATGCCGACCGACTGCCATGGGTTGGTCGAGACGTAATCCTCGGTGGCGGTCACGGCGGCCTGGCCGCGCTCGCGCAGGGTATCCTCGGTGAGCTTGAGGGTTTCACGGGCGCGCAGCAGGCTTTCGTGGATCTGCCCACGCAATTCATCCGCCTGATCGCCGGCCAGAGTGGCGGTGTGCTCGAGCAACCGTTCGGTGTCGGCGACCAGAGTCTGGAAGTCGTTCATCAGGATTTCTTGAGCAGTCTTTGCCTTGATGCTGGCCATGGGTGGATCTCCGTAAGTGGCGTCTGAAGCGTTCGAGTATGAGCCTTGCGCGAAGGTTCAGTACAAATGACTGGTACAACTTTTGCTGTGTGCTGGTGCATCGCCTGGCATTCGTGCGCTGTTGCCGGGCGTGCCGGTGCAAAACCTTAACTCAAATGATCCCGGTTCGTGTCAGCCCATCGATCTTGTGCGCCAAAGCGGTTCGTCGATCCTTGATCGCGGTGACTGCGTTGGCGCAACTTGGTGCATGAAATGGGCGAGCGAACCGCTTTGGTGCCTTTTTAGCCTTCAGGTCTGCCTCCCATGGAAACTCTGCAAAGCGCTGTGGACACGCTGGTTCACAGCTCCAATACGTTGTTCATTCTGATCGGTGCGGTGATGGTGCTGGCAATGCATGCCGGTTTCGCCTTTCTGGAAGTCGGCACCGTCCGGCAGAAGAACCAGGTCAACGCCTTGTCGAAAATTCTCAGCGATTTCGCCGTCTCCACGCTCGCCTATTTCTTTATAGGCTATTGGATCTCTTACGGCGTGACGTTCATGCAGCCGGCGGCTGTGCTGAGTGCCGATCATGGTTACCCACTGGTGAAGTTTTTCTTCCTGCTGACCTTCGCCGCGGCGATTCCGGCGATCATTTCCGGTGGGATCGCCGAACGCGCGCGCTTTGTTCCACAGCTGTGTGCCACGGCATTGATCGTGGCGTTTATCTACCCGTTTTTCGAAGGCATCGTCTGGAACGGCAACTACGGTGTGCAAGCGTGGCTGACGGTGCAGTTCGGGGCAGCGTTTCATGACTTCGCAGGCTCCGTGGTGGTGCATGCCATGGGCGGCTGGCTGGCGCTGGCCGCGGTGCTGCTGCTTGGCCCGCGCAATGGCCGCTATCGCGACGGACGATTGGTTGCGTTTGCACCTTCGAGCATTCCATTCCTGGCACTGGGCTCGTGGATCCTGATTGTCGGCTGGTTCGGCTTCAACGTGATGAGCGCGCAGACGCTGCAGGGCGTCAGTGGCCTGGTGGCGGTCAACTCGTTGATGGCAATGGTCGGCGGCACGGTGGCGGCTTTGATCGTCGGGCGCAATGACCCCGGGTTTCTGCACAACGGCCCATTGGCCGGGTTGGTGGCGATTTGCGCAGGGTCCGATCTGATGCATCCGGTCGGCGCGCTGGTCACCGGCGCGATAGCGGGCGCGCTGTTTGTCTGGTGCTTTACCGCCGCGCAGGTCAAATGGCGCATCGACGACGTGCTGGGGGTGTGGCCGCTGCATGGCGTGTGCGGTGTGTGGGGCGCCATTGCCTGCGGTATTTTCGGCCAGACCGCGCTGGGTGGCCTGGGCGGCGTCAGCCTGATCAGCCAGTTGCTCGGCACCGCACTGGGCGTCGCGGTGGCGCTGCTCGGCGGTTTCGTGGTTTACGGCGTGATCAAGGCGCTGCATGGGCTGCGCCTGACTCAGGAACAAGAGTATTACGGCGCCGACCTGTCGCTGCACAAGATCGGCGCCGTGAGTCAGGACTAACGCTCTTCATCATCGGCACCAGGATAAAAACCGTGCAGCAGGCGATAGCGGTCGACGCGCACCTGATCGACCTTCGCCTGCACCTGATGCGCCGGCAGACCCAGCATGATCAGCGCGTGAGAGGCGAGCATCAGGCTCGATTCCAGCAGCTCCGGTACCACTTCGCTGGCGCCGGCGGCTTTCAGTTCGGCCCATTGGCTGTCGTCGCGCGTGCGGACCAGAATCGGTACGTGTGCGTTGAGTCGCCGCGCTTCCTTGAGAATGCCCAGGGCAACGTCACTTTGATCCACCGCAATCACCAATAACCTGGCGCGCAGCAGGCCAACGGCGGTCAACAAGTCACCGCGCGACGAGTCGCCGTAATGCACGGCGCTTTCTGCGCACGCGGCCTCCCGGACACGCACGGGGTCGTTATCCAGCGCGATATAGGGTTGGCTGGCGTTGCGCAGGAAGCGTCCGATCGACTGGCCGACGCGACCGTATCCGCATATCACCACGTGCTTGTCGAGGTCGGCGTTGAGCGCGCTGATCTGTTCGATCTGAGCTTCCTGATTAGGCTTGCGGTGCAGCGCTGCCGCGATGCGTGGCGCCGCGCGCAGCAGCACAGGCGTGAGCAGCATCGAGCAGAATGTCGCCGCCAGCAGCAGGGCGCCCAGCTCGGCAGGCATCAGCTGGTTTTGCTGCATCTGCGCCATCAGGGCAAAACAGAACTCGCCGCCCTGGGCCAACGCCAGACCGCTGCGCCACGCCGTTTCACTGTCGCTGCCGCGCCATTTCACCAGCAGCGCGACCACGACGCCCTTGATCAGCATCAGGCCGAGGGTGAGGCCGACGATCAACAGACCGTGACTGGCAAACAGTTGCAGGTCGATCAGCATGCCGATGCTGACGAAAAACACCCCGAGCAGGATGTCGCGAAAGGGCCGGATATCGGCTTCGATCTGGTGTCGATAGTGACTCTCACCGAGCAGCATGCCGGCGAGAAATGCGCCAAGGGCCGGCGACAGACCCAGCAAGTGGGTCAGCCACGCGGTGAGCAGCACAATCACCAGCGCCAGCAGGACAAACAACTCCGCCGAACGCGAGGCCGCTACCTCATGGAACAAACGCGGCAGCAGCCAGCGACTGGCCAGAAGCAGGCCGACAAACAGCACCACGGTCTTTGCCAGGGTCAGCGGCAACGCCCAGTACCAGGCCTGCTCGCTGCTGCCGGCGAAGACCGGCACCAGGGTCAGCAGCAACACCGCGACCACGTCCTGGAACAATAGAACGCCAATCGCGTTCTGGCCGTGGCTACTGAACACTTCGCCGAGGCTGCCCAGTTCCTTGGTGACGATCGCGGTGGAGGACAGCGAAAGCCCCGCGCCGAGCAATAGCGCCGGCGTCATTGGCATGCCCAGCAGCATCAGCAACAGACCGAGGACGGCAGTGCTGATCAGCACCTGCTGACTGCCGAGGCGGAACACCACCTGACGCAATGCAATCATCTTCGACAGCGAGAACTCCAGGCCCAGGGAAAACAGCAGGAACACTACGCCCAGCTCGGCGACGTCGGGCAGGTGTTCACTTTCATTGACCCAGTCGAATGCGCTCGGCCCGACCAGCAATCCCACGCACAGGTAACCCAGTACCGGCGGCAGCCGCAGGCGACGGAACAGGGCAATCACCACGAGGGACGAGGCGAGGATGATCAACAGGTTGGCAAACACGAGACGCTCCGATGTCAGGCTCTGGCCTCTCAAGCGTAGAGGCAAAAAGAGCGGGAGGATGACGGATCGGTGATTTGAGCGCACTGATGTGCGTCAGGGTTTTACCCCAGGCCCCGATCGTACCTTTGAGCGGTCACGGGTCGACGGGTTTTTCAAGGGCGCCTAGAATAGGCGCACTCATTTTGTGGTTGAGCACGCATGCCTCCTGAATGTCAGCTGTTCGGCACCCTGGGGTGTCACCTATGCGAAGTCGCTGAAGCTGAACTGATGCCTTTTGTCGAGCATGGTCTGCTGGTGGAACTGGTGGATATCACCGACGACGAGTCATGGTACGAAGCGTATCGCCTGCGAATTCCTGTGTTGCGCCGTGTTGATACCGGGGCGGAGCTGGACTGGCCGTTCAGTGCCGATCAGGTCGTGGCCTTTCTTCGCTGATCCGCTGTTCGCGCCGCTCCGCCGGTCGCTGCTGCACAACCATGCCTTGGCACTTCCCGGTTCATTCGGTTACTGTATGTCCATACAGCAATCGAGTCAGAGGGATGAACCGTGGTCAATGTCGAACAGTTGAAGAGCAGCGTTAACCGGATGTCGGTCGACGTGGTGCGCGAGGCCGTCCTCGAATTGCGCCTGGACGGGCTGGTCACGGAAGGCAAGACGCCGTTCAACAAGCTGCATTTCAACACCTGTTTCGCCGAAATCGAGGCATTGTTCCAGCGCGCCGGCTATCACAAGCAACTGGATGTGGTCGGCTATCAGGGCTTGCTGTACGCCTTGTATGACCCGGGGCGCTGGGAGGCGGTCGATGTGTTGCGCTGGCTCAAGGAATTCACCGAGGCCGCAGCGCTCAAGACGATCCCGGCCTGAGGATTCTGCGCTAGGTTCGCATCCTGCAGTGCGGGATAATGCCGACCTGTCTTGAGGATTCGATTTGCGTATGCCCACCACTACCTTTTCTGCTGCTCAGAACCAGGCGAGCACGCTCTACCTGCCTCCCGGGTCCTGGCTGACCGTACTCGATTGCCTGTGCGAGCATTTCAGCGCCATCGGTCGTGAGCAATGGCTGGACAGGATCGCCCGCGGGCGGGTGCTTGATGGTCAGGGGCAACCGATCTCGCTGGACCTGCCCTACAAGGAAGGCCTGCGGATTCACTATTTTCGTGAGGTGCCGGACGAGAAGCCGATTCCGGTAGTCGAGACAATTCTCTATGCCGATGAACATCTGGTGGTCGCGGACAAGCCGCATTTCCTGCCGGTCACGCCCGCAGGGGAGTATGTCGAGCAAACCTTGCTGCGTCGCTTGATCCGCCGTCTGGACAATCCGCATCTGGTGCCCTTGCACCGGATTGATCGGCACACGGCGGGGCTGGTGATCTTTTCGGCCGATCCGCAAACCCGCTCGGCCTATCAGTCGCTTTTTCCGACACGGCAGATCGACAAGTATTACGAGGCGATAGCCCCCGCGTTGCCTGATCTGAGCTTTCCCCTGGTGCACAAGAGTCGTCTGGTCGATGGCGAGCCGTTCTTTCGCATGCAGGAGGGGCCGGGTGTCAGCAATACCGAGACGGCGGTCGAGGTGCGGGAAAAAAATGGCGATCTCTGGCGTTATGGCCTGTTCCCGGTGACCGGCAAGAAGCACCAGTTGCGTGTCCACATGACCGCGCTGGGGGCGAGCATCTGCAACGATCCGTTTTATCCGGATGTGGTGAAAGACGTCGAGGACGATTACGCCAATCCATTGAAGCTTCTCGCCCAGGGGTTGCGTTTTATCGATCCGGTGACCGGTGAACAGCGCGAGTTCCGGAGCCAGATCAGCCTGCACTGGTAGCGGCGCAAGTACTTTTCAGCGCCCATGAAAAAGCCCGCAAATCCAGACTGTGTGAAAACGCAATCTGCCCCGGTTAAATACAAATGCCCCGACTTGTCGGGGCATTTGTATTTCTGAAA
>NZ_JABWQQ010000039.1:0-26168 GCF_014268555.1 Pseudomonas sp. SWRI111
GTAGATCTCGGTGTACGGCGGGATCGCCACATCGGCTTCGGCGAAGCTGATCTTCAGGACGATGAAGAACGGCAGCATGAAGAACAGAAACAGCCAGATGAACGGCACCCCGATGACCATCTGCCGGCCATTGGGGATGATTCGGTTGATACGCCGTTTGAATTTGCGCATGTTCATGAGCGAAGCACCACGCCGCTGTCGTCTTCCCACCACACGTAGACCTGATCGCCCCAGGTCGGACGCGCGCCGCGGCGTTCGGCGTTGGCGACAAACGACTGCACCAGTTTGCCGCTCGGCAATTCGACGTAGAACACCGAGTGGCCGCCGAGGTAGGCGATGTCATGCACCTTGCCGCTCGACCAGTTGTATTCGCAAGTTGGCTGCTCGGCTGTCACCAGCAGTTTTTCCGGACGAATTGCGTAGGTGACCGACTTGTCCTGCACCGAAGTGCTGATGCCGTGGCCGACGTAGATCTGCCGGTCGAGGTCCTTGCAGGTGATGGTCGCGTGGCCTTCGGCGTCGTCGATCACTTCGCCTTCGAAGATGTTCACGTTACCGATGAATTCGCAGACCAGACGGCTGGTCGGGGTTTCGTAAATGTCGATCGGGCTGCCAATCTGGGCGATCCAGCCCAGGTGCATGATCGCGATGCGCTCGGCCATGGTCATGGCCTCTTCCTGATCGTGGGTCACCATCACGCAAGTCACGCCGACGCGCTCAATGATTTCCACCAGTTCCAGTTGCATCTGCGAACGCAGTTTTTTGTCCAGCGCGCCCATCGGTTCGTCGAGCAGCAGCAGCTTCGGCCGCTTCGCCAGGGAACGCGCCAGCGCCACCCGCTGACGTTGACCGCCGGACAATTGATGCGGCTTGCGCTTGGCGTACTGGCTCATCTGCACCAGCTTGAGCATCTCGGCCACGCGGGCCTCGATCTCGGCCTTGGGAATTTTGTCCTGCTGCAAGCCGAAGGCGATGTTCTGCGCCACGGTCATGTGCGGGAACAAGGCGTAGGACTGAAACATCATGTTGATCGGACGTTCGTACGGCGGCATGTCGGTGATATCGACGCCGTCGAGGAAGATGCGCCCCTCCGTGGGCCGTTCGAAGCCTGCGAGCATGCGCAGCAGGGTCGACTTACCCGAACCCGAACCGCCGAGCAGGGCGAAGATCTCGCCCTTCTTGATTTCCAGGGACACGTCGTCCACGGCAATCGTCTCGTCGAACTTCTTGGTGACCCGGTCGATTTTGACCAGCACCTGTTTGGGTGTCTGGTCGCCCTCGAGGGCTTTCTTGTAGGCGCCGGAGGCAACTGCCATTTACGAAACTCCCAACAGAAGCAGTGGTTCGCCACGCAAGACGAACCCTGGATAGTTTGTGCGTTATTTGCCCGACTTGACCTTGGTCCAGCTGCGGGTCATCAAACGCTGAATATTGGCTGGCAACTCGGTCGACACGTAGGTCTTGTCGAGGACTGCTTGCGGTGGGTAAACCGCTTCATCGGTGCGAATGGATTGCTCCATCAGCGAGTCCGAACCCGGGTTGGGGTTGGCGTAACCGACGTAATCACTGACCTGGGCGATCACCTCAGGTTTCAGCAAGTAGTTGATGAAGGCGTGGGCTTCTTTGACGTTGGACGAGTCCTTGGGGATCGCCAGCATGTCGAACCACAGCGCGCCGCCCTCTTTCGGGATCGAGTAGGCGATGTTGACGCCCTTCTTGGCTTCCTCGGCACGGTTCTTCGCCTGGAAGATGTCGCCGGAGAAACCGATGGCCACGCAGATGTCGCCGTTGGCCAGATCACCGATGTATTTCGAGGAGTGGAAATAGGTCACATAAGGACGCACCGCGAGCAGCTTGGCGGTGGCTTTTTCGTAGTCCTTGGTGTTGGTGCTGTTGGCGTTCAGGCCCAGGTAATTGAGCATGGTCGGCATCATTTCATCCGCCGAATCGAGGAATGCAACGCCGCAGCTGTGCAGCTTCTTGATGTTTTCCGGCTCGAACAGCACGGCCCAGGAATCGATCTTGTCGATGCCGAGCACGGCTTTGACCTTGTCGACGTTATAGCCGATGCCGTTGGTGCCCCACAGATACGGCACGGCGTAAAGGTTGCCGGGATCGTTCTGTTGCAGGCGCTTGAGCAGCACCGGGTCGAGATTGGAATAATTCGGCAACTGCGCCTTGTCGAGCTTCTGGAATGCGCCCGCCTTGATCTGCTTGCCAAGGAAATGGTTGGACGGCACGACCACGTCGTAACCGGTGCGCCCGGCGAGCAGCTTGCCTTCCAGGGTTTCATTGGAATCGAAGACGTCGTAGACCGGTTTGATCCCGGTCTCTTTCTCGAAGTCGGCCAAGGTCGATTCGCCGATGTAATCGGACCAGTTATAAATATGCACCGTCCCGGCGGCCTGGGCACCGACCATGAACGTCAGGCCGGCAGCGGCCAGCAGGGCATTGCGCAACGAAGAAAAAATAGGCAAGTGGAGGTCCTCTAAATTAGTTGGGCCCAAGTTGCCCCGCGCTGCATGACAGCCATGGCTGCCCGACAACAAAACCGGCGCGCAACTTACCCTCGAAAAACCGATCCAGCAAAACTTTCCGTCATTTAATTATTCCGCTGGCCGCCGTCGCGGCGACGACGGCCAGCGGTTGTGGCATCAAACCGGCTTATTTGCCCGATTTGATCTTGGTCCAGCTGCGGGTGATCAGACGCAGCGTCGCGGCGTCCAGATCGCTGATCGCATAGAGCTGCTTCTTCACTTCAGCCGACGGATAGATGCTTGGGTCGCTGGTGATGTCCTTGTCCACCAAAGGCGTGGCGGCCTTGTTGCCATTCGGGAAACGCACGGCATTGGTGATGCCGGCCATCACTTGCGGCTCGAGCAGGTAGTTCATGAACTTGTAGGCCGCCTCGACGTTTTCGGCATCCTTCGGAATGGCGACCATGTCGTAGAACGTACCGGCGCCTTCTTTTGGAATGGTGTAGGCCAGTTTGACCTTGTCACCGGCTTCCTGGGCGCGGGTCTTGGATTGCTCCAGGTCACCCGAGTAACCGACCGCTACGCAGATGTTGCCGTTGGCCAGGTCGGAGATGTACTTGGACGAGTGGAAGTAGGCGACCGAAGGACGGATCTTGAGGAACAGGTCTTCGGCGGCTTTCAGGTCAGCCTTGTCTTTGCTGTTGGTCGGTTTGCCCAGATAGTGCAATGCCGCCGGGATCATTTCGGTCGGGGCATCGAGGAAGCTCACGCCGCAGCTTTTGAGTTTCTCGATGTTTTCCGGCTTGAACACCACGTCCCACGAATCGATCTTGTCGATGCCCAGTGCAGCCTTGACCTTGGCCGGGTTGTAGCCGATGCCGATCGAACCCCACATGTATGGGAAGGCGTGTTTGTTGCCCTGGTCGCTGGCGTCGCCAACAGCCTTGAGCAGGTCTTCGTCGAGGTTTTTCCAGTTTGGCAGTTTGGACTTGTCCAGTTCCTGGTAAACGCCGGCCTTGATCTGCTTGGCGAGGAAGTTGTTGGAAGGCACCACGATGTCGTAACCGGACTTGCCGGCCAGCAGCTTGGCTTCCAGGGTTTCGTTACTGTCGAAGACGTCGTAGACGACTTTGATCCCGGTGGCTTTTTCGAAGTTGGCCACGGTGTCCGGCGCGATGTAGTCGGACCAGTTGTAGACGTGCAATACCTTGTCGTCCGCCTGAACCGCACCCGCCATCATACCCGCCATGGACAGCGCGAGCAGAGTCTTGCCAGCTAGCTTTTTACCTAATGCCTTCATGCGTCATGCTCCAAATTTTTTCTTTTTTGAACCACTGTGTTCAGCGGCCGAACCCGGACAACTGGAACCGCGGCTAGTCTGGCAAGATCCGAGGCGCTCTTTCAACAAAAGACCAGCCTTTCTGACAGCTTTGAGCGAGTGCGCCGCAGCTCCCCCGCTCAAAGCCTAGCACCTAGGCCTGCAGCGCACCGAGCGTCAGGTCCAGACACTTGCGTGCCTTTGTAACCAGCTCATCGATCTCCGCTTTGCTGATGACCAGCGGCGGCGCGATGATCATGGTGTCACCCACGGCGCGCATGATCAGGCCGTTGTCGAAGCAGAACTGCCGGCAGATCATGCCGACGCCCTTGCCTTCGTAACGCTTGCGTGTGGCCTTGTCCTGCACCAGCTCGATCGCCCCCAACAGACCGACGCCGCGAACTTCACCCACCAATGGGTGATCGTTCAGCTCGCGCAGACGTTTCTGCAAATACGGTGCCGTTTCGTTGTGGGCGTTCTCGATAATTTTCTCATCGCGCAGGATGCGGATGTTTTCCAGCCCCACCGCCGCCGCTACCGGATGCCCGGAGTAGGTAAAGCCGTGGTTGAAGTCGCCGCCCTCATTGAGCACCGCCACCACCGAATCACGCACGATCAGCCCACCCATCGGGATGTAGCCGGAGGTCAGGCCCTTGGCGATGGTCATCATGTCGGGCGCAAGGTCGTAGAAATCGCTGCCGAACCACTCACCGGTACGGCCGAAACCGCAGATCACTTCATCGGCGACGAAGAGGATGTCGTACTTGGCGAGGATTTCCTTGATGCGCGGCCAGTAGGTGTCGGGCGGAATGATCACGCCACCGGCACCCTGGATCGGCTCGGCTATAAAGGCACCGACGTTGTCGACGCCGACTTCGAGAATCTTCTCTTCCAGCTGATTGGCCGCCCAGATACCGAACTCTTCCGGCGACATGTCGCCGCCTTCGGCGAACCAGTAAGGCTGGGCAATGTGGACGATGCCCGGAATCGGCAAATCGCCCTGCTCGTGCATGTAGGTCATGCCACCCAGGCTGGCGCCGGCCACGGTCGAACCGTGATAACCGTTCTTGCGGCTGATGATGACTTTCTTGTTCGGCTGGCCCTTGATCGCCCAGTAGTGGCGAACCATGCGCAGCATGGTGTCGTTGCCTTCGGAGCCGGAGCCGGTGAAAAACACGTGATTCATGCCTTCTGGCGCGACGTCAGCTATCGACTTGGCCAGCTCCAACGCCGGCGGGTGGGCAGTCTGGAAGAACAGGTTGTAGTACGGCAGCTCGCGCATCTGTTTGGCGGCAGCATCGGCCAGTTCATCGCGGCCGTAACCGATGGCCACGCACCAGAGGCCGGCCATGCCGTCGAGGATCTTGTTGCCTTCGCTGTCCCACAGGTAAACGCCCTTGGCGTTGGTGATGATCCGCGGGCCCTTCTCTTTCAGTTGCTTGAAGTCACTGAACGGGGCCAGGTGGTGATCGCTGCTCAGCGCTTGCCACTCACGGGTTTGCGGGTTGTTGCTGGTCATGCCAATTCTCCTTGTTATCGGTGAAGGCGCGACGGCTGGCCGCCGCGCCCGGCGCATCAGACGGCGAAGAGCAGGTACTCACGCTCCCAGGAACTGATCACGCGCTTGAAGTTTTCATGCTCGGCCCGCTTGACCGCGACGTAGCCTGTGATGAAAGTCTTGCCGAGGTACTTCTCGACAGTCTTGCTGTTTTCCATACGCTCCAGCGCGTCTTCGATGGTCAGCGGCAGACGCAGGTTGCGGCGCTCGTAACCACGACCGACAACCGGCGCGCTCGGATTAAGGCCTTCAACCATGCCGATGTAACCGCAGAGCAGGCTCGCGGCGATCGCCAGATAAGGGTTGGCGTCGGCGCCCGGCAAGCGGTTTTCCACACGACGGTTCTGCGGGCCGGCGTCCGGTACGCGCAGGCCGACGGTACGGTTCTCTTCGCCCCACTCGACGTTCACCGGCGCCGAGGTGTCCGGCAGGAAGCGGCGGAACGAATTGACGTTCGGCGCGAACAGCGGCAACAGCTCGGGGATCAGTTTCTGCAGACCACCGATGTGGTGCAGGAACAACTGACTCATGGTCCCGTCTTCGTTAGAGAAGACGTTCTTGCCGGTCTGAATGTCGATGATGCTCTGGTGCAGGTGCATGGCGCTGCCCGGCTCGCCGGTCATCGGCTTGGCCATGAACGTCGCGGCCACGTCGTGCTTGAGTGCGGCTTCGCGCATGGTGCGCTTGAACACCAGAATCTGGTCGGCCAGCGACAGGGCATCGCCGTGACGGAAGTTGATTTCCATCTGCGCCGTGCCGTCTTCGTGGATCAGCGTATCAAGGTCCAGCTCCTGCAGTTCGCACCAGTCGTAGACGTCTTCGAACAGCGGGTCGAATTCGTTCGCCGCTTCGATGGAGAACGACTGGCGACCGATTTCCGGACGGCCCGAGCGGCCAATCGGCGGCTGCAACGGATAGTCGGGGTCGTCGCTGCGCTTGGTCAGGTAGAACTCCATCTCCGGCGCCACGATCGGCTGCCAGCCCTTGTCGGCATACAGCTTCAAGACTTTCTTGAGCACGTTGCGCGGCGACAGCTCGATCGGGTTGCCTTGCTTGTCGTAGGTGTCGTGGATCACTTGCGCGGTTGGCTCGATGGCCCATGGCACCAGGTATACGGCGTTCTGGTCGGGACGGCAGATCATGTCGATGTCGGCCGGGTCGAGCAGTTCGTAATAGATGTCGTCTTCGACGTAGTCGCCGGTCACGGTCTGCAACAGCACGCTTTCGGGCAGACGCATGCCTTTCTCGGCGATGAACTTGTTGGTCGGCGAAATCTTGCCCCGGGTGATGCCGGTCAAGTCGGCGATCATGCATTCGACTTCTGTGATCTTGTGGTCTTTCAACCAATCGGTGAGCTGGTCGAGGTTGTTACTCATAAATGCCTCTGGGCTGAGTCTCCTGACGCAAGGTCAGGCAAAGTTTGACGCCTGGAGCGTCGCGTTAAAGGGGGCTTGCTCGCGCAGTGCCGGCTTACGCCTGGCACCGCGCATAAACAATGAAAGAGGAGCTTACCTGCCCTTTACGCTGGCGTTGCATTTCCCGTGCACTTTCGAAACGTGCAGCCACCCGTGCAGAATCACGAGCACGGCGCTGCGCGCGGCACGGGCTTTGAGCATGAAAGAGTTCTATAGTGAGAGGAGACGCCATAAAGCGGATGCTATGCCCGACGTCCAGAATATCGGACGCTGCCGTTTTGCCGGTTGTTGACGACGATGTCGTCGACAGGTTGCGCGCCTTGCTGGCTGCGCTACGGACGGATTGATCGCCACTGATGTGATGAGCATGCAGACCGGACTGTTGCGAGCAGTCGGTGATGCCGATTAACGGCAGGCGAGACATGAAGCACCCCGGTATTATTGCTGTTATGGGTTTGACCGGAGCTTAGCCTTGTTCATTTTTTTACACAACACCCCCGTAAAAAATACAACACGGCCTGCTCAAGCCTGCGGTTGGCAAGCATCTGTAAGGGCAAAAACAGCCCAAAAATGCCCCATAAATGCCCCCGCAGCGCTTTTTTAGGGCAAAAAAGGCCTCGCTTGACTTCGGCAGGCCGTTCGGGTTGACTGAAACCAGAAAAGATCAATGATTGATATTTTTAACAACAAAGGTGTTGCATCATGTCGGTACCCCCGCGTGCCGTTCAGCTTAACGAAGCGAACGCGTTCCTTAAGGAACATCCTGAGGTTCTGTACGTTGACCTTCTGATTGCGGATATGAATGGTGTGGTGCGCGGCAAGCGCATCGAACGCACCAGCCTCCACAAGGTTTACGAGAAAGGCATCAACCTGCCGGCCTCTCTATTTGCTCTGGATATCAACGGCTCCACGGTGGAAAGCACCGGTCTGGGCCTGGACATCGGCGACGCCGATCGTATCTGCTATCCAATCCCCGATACCCTGTGCAACGAGCCATGGCAGAAGCGCCCTACCGCGCAGCTGTTGATGACCATGCACGAACTCGAAGGCGACCCGTTCTTCGCCGATCCGCGTGAAGTACTGCGCCAGGTAGTGGCCAAGTTCGATGAACTGGGGCTGACCATCTGCGCCGCCTTCGAACTCGAGTTTTACCTGATCGACCAGGAAAACGTTAACGGCCGTCCACAGCCGCCACGCTCGCCGATCTCGGGCAAACGTCCGCACTCGACGCAGGTTTACCTGATCGACGACCTCGACGAATACGTCGACTGCCTCCAGGACATTCTCGAAGGCGCGAAAGAACAAGGCATCCCGGCCGACGCGATCGTCAAGGAAAGCGCCCCGGCGCAGTTCGAAGTCAACCTGCACCACGTTGCCGACCCGATCAAGGCCTGCGACTACGCGGTCCTGCTCAAGCGTCTGATCAAGAACATCGCCTACGACCATGAGATGGACACCACCTTCATGGCCAAGCCGTATCCGGGCCAGGCGGGTAATGGTCTGCACGTGCACATTTCGATTCTGGACAAAGCCGGCAAAAACATTTTTGCCAGCGAGGATCCCGAGCAGAACGCCGCGCTGCGTCACGCGATCGGCGGTGTGCTCGAGACCCTGCCCGCGCAGATGGCTTTCCTCTGCCCGAACGTCAACTCCTACCGTCGCTTCGGCGCGCAGTTCTACGTACCGAACTCGCCGTGCTGGGGCTTGGACAACCGCACCGTGGCGATACGCGTTCCAACCGGCTCGTCCGATGCCGTGCGTATCGAACACCGCGTTGCCGGCGCCGACGCCAACCCGTACCTGCTGATGGCTTCGGTATTGGCCGGCGTGCACCACGGTCTGGTCAACCAGATCGAACCGGGCGCGCCAGTAGAAGGCAACAGCTACGAGCAGAACGAACAGAGCCTGCCGAACAACTTGCGTGATGCCCTGCGCGAGCTGGACGACAGCGAGGTGATGGCCAAGTACATCGATCCGAAGTACATCGATATCTTCGTCGCCTGCAAGGAAAGCGAGCTGGAGGAGTTCGAACACTCCATCTCCGACCTTGAGTACAACTGGTATCTGCATACTGTTTAAGTGGTTTGCAGCTATATAAAAACGCCGTTGGCTGATTCAGCCAGCGGCGTTTTTTTATGGCCGCCTGCGGCGGTTCGGGAGCAAGCCCCCTCCCACAGGAGTTTCTGGTGTACCGAGAAATCAAGCTCCCTGAAGATCAACTGTGGGAGGGGGCTTGCTCCCGAAAGCGGCCGACAAGACAACACGGAACCCGCCTCGTACAATGCCCGCTGCCCCGCAGGAGACTTCCATGACGCGTCCCGCCCCCGTCCGCAAACCCCGTGCCCGCAGTCAGGCGCGGATCGATTCGATACTCGACGCCGCGCGCACGCTGCTGGCCGCCGAGGGTGTGGCGAGCCTGTCGATCTACAGCGTCGCCGAGCGTGCGCAGATTCCGCCCTCTTCCGTGTATCACTTTTTCGCCAGCGTCCCGGCACTGCTCGAAGCGCTGACAGCGGATGTCCACGCGGCGTTTCGCGCGTGCCTGCAAGCGCCGATCGACCATGACGCGCTACGTGACTGGCGCGATCTGTCGCGGCTGGTGGAGCAGCGGATGTTGGAGATCTACGGCGAAGATGCGGCTGCGCGGCAACTGATTCTTGCGCAGCACGGACTGACCGAAGTGACCCAGGCTGACCGTCAGCACGACCTGGAACTGGGCGACCTGATGCACAAACTGTTCGACCATCATTTCGAGCTGCCGAGGCTGCCGGACGATGTCGATGTGTTTGCCCTGGCGATGGAACTGGGCGACCGGGTTTATGCACGTTCGGTGCAGCAGCACGGGCAGATCACTCCGCGCATGGCCGAGGAAGGGATGCGGGTGTTTGATGCTTACATCGGTTTGTATCTGCCGCCCTATTTGCCGAAGAGAAGTCTCTAGCGTACTCACCGGCCCCTTCGCGAGCAGGCTCGCTCCCACATTTGAAATGCGCTCCTCTGTGGGAGCGAGCCTGCTCGCGAAGGCCGCACCGCCGGTTTCAAGCCAGGCACAAAAAACCCCGCAGGGCTCACACCCCCCGGGGTTGTTTTTTGCTCACCGGCTTACAACTTGGCGATCGATACCTCGGTGGATTTCACAAAGGCGATCACTTCGCTGCCCACCACCAGTTCCAGTTCTTTCACTGAACGTGTGGTGATCACCGATGTGACGATGCCCGAAGCGGTCTGCACGTCGATTTCCGACAGCACGTCGCCGAGGACGATTTCCTTGATCGAGCCTTTGAACTGGTTGCGCACGTTGATGGCTTTGATAGTCATGGCGTTGATTCCTGTCGTTGTGGATAAGTGAGTCATTGCGCCCAACGCAATTGCGTAGGCAGGGGTGAAACGGGTTCCGGCGCCGGCGGTTCGCCGGGCAGGGACAGAACACGATTAAGCACTTCGGTTTCCAGCGCGGCGAGGCGATGCGAGCCACGGACCCGAGGGCGTGGCAGTTCAACGTGCAGATCGAGGCCGACCTCGCCGTCCTCGATCAGGATCACCCGATCGGCAATCGCCACCGCTTCGCTGACGTCGTGGGTCACCAGCAGCACGGTAAAACCGTGTTTCTGCCAGAGCCGTTCGATCAACTGCTGCATCTCGATGCGGGTCAGTGCATCCAGCGCGCCGAGTGGTTCGTCGAGCAGCAGAAGACGCGGCTGATGGATCAGCGCGCGAGCCAGCGCGACCCGCTGTTTCTGTCCGCCGGACAAGGCTGCCGGCCACTCATCGGCGCGATCCGCCAGACCCACCGCTTCCAGTGCATCCAGCGCTTGCTGACGCCAGTTGCCCTTGAGGCCGAGGCCGACGTTGTCGATGATCTTTTTCCACGGCAGCAGGCGCGCTTCCTGAAACATCAATCGCGTATCGTCCCGCGCCTGACTGAGCGGCGCGGAACCGGCGAGCAGGTCGCCACCCGTGGGTTGATCGAGGCCGGCGAGCAAACGCAGAAACGTACTCTTGCCACAACCGCTGCGCCCGACCACGGCAACGAATTGCCCCGCCGGAATGTGCAGGTCGATGCCGCGTAGCACTTGGCGTGAGCCAAAGGTTTTCTGCAGGTTGCGCACGGCCAGCGGAATCCCGCGCAGCAGGCGTGGAGGTTGTTGAGCGGTCATGCTGCACCTCCCTTGGCAACCTGATAGGCCGGATGCCAGCGCAGCCACACGCGTTCAAGTCCACGGGCTGCAAGGTCGGCGAGTTTGCCCAGCACCGCGTAAAGCAAGATCGCCAGAACCACTACATCGGTCTGCAAAAACTCGCGGGCGTTCATCGCCAGATAGCCGATGCCCGAGCTGGCCGAGATGGTTTCGGCGACGATCAGCGTCAGCCACATGAAGCCCAGGGCGAAGCGCACGCCGACCAGAATCGATGGCAGCGCGCCCGGCAGAATCACCTGCCAGAACAGGCTGAAACCGCCCAGGCCATAACTGCGCGCCATCTCCACCAGCGCCGGATCGACGTTGCGGATGCCGTGGTAAGTGTTGAGGTAAATCGGGAACAACGTACCCAGCGCCACCAGAAAAATCTTCGCCGACTCGTCGATGCCGAACCACAGGATCACCAATGGGATCAGCGCCAGATGCGGCACGTTGCGGATCATTTGCACCGAGCTGTCGAGCAGTCGCTCGCCCCACTTCGACAGACCGGTAATAAAACCCAGCACCAGACCGATGCTGCCGCCGATGGTGAAACCCAGTGCCGCGCGCCAGCCGCTGATCGCCAGATGCGTCCAGATTTCGCCGCTGCGCACCAGACTGACACCGGCCTCGATCACCGCCACCGGCGCCGGCAGAATCCGTGTCGACAGCCAGCCCGCCGACACCGACAACTGCCACACCGCCAGCAGCAACACCGGCAGCGCCCAGGGCGCGAGGCTGTGGATAAATTTCTTCATGGCCACGCCTCAGCTCTGCGACGCGGCTTTGGGCAGGATGTCGTTGGCGACCATCTCGCCGAAAGGGCTGACATAACCGGCGCTTTTCGGCAGTTCCGGGCGCTCGACGTCGAGGTGCGGAAACAGCAGTTCTGCCACGCGATACGATTCTTCGAGGTGTGGATAACCGGAGAAGATGAAGGTGTCGATGCCCAGATCCGCGTATTCCTTGACCCGCGCCGCCACCGTCGGGCCATCGCCGACCAGTGCCGTGCCTGCACCACCGCGCACCAGACCGACACCGGCCCACAGGTTGGGGCTGACTTCGAGATTATCGCGACTACCGCCGTGCAGCGCGGCCATGCGTTGCTGGCCGACCGAATCGAAACGCGCCAGCGAAGCCTGGGCACGCTTGATGGTGTCGTCGTCCAGGTGCGAGATCAGCCGATCCGCCGCTTGCCAGGCTTCAGCGTTGGTTTCACGCACGATCACATGCAGACGAATGCCGAAACGCACGGTGCGCCCAAGCTTGGCGGCTTTGGCCCGCACTTGTGCGATCTTCTCGGCCACTGCGGCCGGCGGCTCGCCCCAGGTCAGGACCATTTCCACCTGCTCGGCCGCCAGATCCTGCGCCGCTTCCGATGAGCCACCGAAGTACAGCGGCGGACGCGGTTGCTGAATCGGCGGATAAAGCAGCTTGGCGCCTTTGACGCTGATGTGTTCGCCGTCGTAATCGACGGTCTCGCCTTCCAGCACGCGGCGCCAGATGCGGGTGAATTCCACCGAGGCCTGATAGCGCTCTTCATGGTTGAGGAACAGACCGTCACCGGCCAGTTCTTCCGGGTCGCCACCGGTGACCAGATTGAACAGCGCGCGCCCGCCGGACAGACGATCCAGCGTCGCTGCCTGCCGCGCCGCGACCGTCGGGGAAATAATCCCGGGGCGCAGGGCGACGAGGAATTTCAAACGCTGGGTCACCGGAATCAGCGAGGCCGCGACCAGCCACGAATCTTCGCAAGAACGCCCGGTCGGGATCAGCACACCGCCGAAGCCCAGACGATCCGCCGCTTGCGCGACCTGTTGCAAATAGCCGTGATCAACCGCGCGGGCGCCTTCGGCGGTACCGAGATAATGGCCATCGCCGTGGGTAGGCAGGAACCAGAAGATATTGAGGCTCATGGAGTGGTCTCCTTGGGAATTCGAATTACTGCGCGGTAGCCACAGCGGCCGGTGGGGTCCAGATCACGTCCTTGATGCTCAACGGCTTGGGAATCAGCTTGAGCTGGAAGAACGTGTCAGCGATTTTCTGTTGCGCGGCGACTACTTCCGGGGTCAGGAACAGCGCGCCGTAACCCTGGCGTTTCACCGAGGTCAGGGTGATGTCCGCCGGCAGGCCGAGCAGTGGCGCGACCTGTTGGGTCACGTCTTCAGGATTGGCTTTCGACCACTCGCCGACGGCGCGCACTTCTTCGACGAGGGTCTTGATCACCTCGGGATTTTTCTGCGCGTAAGGTTTGGTCGCGAGATAGAACTGGTGGTTGTCGACGATGCCTTTGCCGTCGCGCAGGGTGTGCGCCTGCAATTGCTTTTCGGCGGCAGCCTGGTACGGATCCCAGATAACCCACGCGTCGACACTGCCGCGCTCGAACGCAGCGCGGGCGTCGGCTGGCGGCAGGAATACAGTCTGGATATCGGTGTATTTGAGGCCGGCGTCTTCCAGTGCGCGCACCAGCAGGTAATGCACGTTGGAGCCTTTGTTCAGGGCGACTTTCTTGCCCTTCAGACCGGCCACCGATTTGATCGGCGAGTCTTTCGGCACGAGGATCGCTTCGCTGTTCGGCGCCGGCGGTTCATAGGCGACGTAGAGCAGATCGGCGCCGGCAGCCTGAGCGAAAACCGGTGGAGTTTCGCCGGTCACGCCGAAGTCGATCGAGCCGACGTTGAGGCCTTCCAGCAGTTGCGGGCCGCCGGGGAATTCAGTCCACTGCACGTCGACGCCTTGCGCGGCGAGGCGTTTTTCCAGGGTGCCTTTGGCTTTGAGCAGCACCAGGGTGCCGTACTTTTGATAACCGATCCGAAGCGTCTCGGCCTGGGCTTGAGTGATGGCGCCGAAGGACACAGCCGCAGCAAACAGAGCGACCAGACCACGACGCAAAAATACAGTGCGCATTGCGCTCTCCTTTTTGCTGTTGGGTTTTGGCTGCACCTGCTTGCCCGTTGGCGGGCGAGTAAGGCCAGTACTTCAAATTTCGGTGTGGCTTAAATGCTCCAGCGAGCACTCAACAAACGTTCATTCAGCAGGCCCGGCTCCAGCGGTTTCGGCCGGCGCGCCATGGCGCCGATGAACTGGTCCAGCGCCTCGTGCAACCGTTGCTCCAGTGCCGGCGCCAGTTGCGCGGCGGCACTGCCTTCGCCGTAAGCGATCTGGCTGTCCTCGGCAAAAATGCCCTGAAGCATTTCCTGGGCTTTCAGCGCCGACAGCACAGGCTTGAGGGCGTAATCGACGACCAGCATGTGGGCGATGCTGCCACCGGTGGCCATCGGCAAGACTATCTTGTGGTTCAAGGCGCGCTCGGGCAGCAGATCCAGCAGGGTTTTCAGCGCCCCGGAAAACGAGGCCTTGTACACCGGGGTAGCGATGAGCAGGCCGTCGGCGTTTTCGATCTGTTGCAGCAGGTCGAGGACCTTCGGGCTGTCGAAGCGGGCGTGGAGCAAGTCCTCGGCCGGGAAGTCCCGCACCTGATAACTCACCACTTCCACCCCTTGCTGTTGCAACCAGCGTTGCGAACGCTCCAGCAGCACCCCGGAACGGGAGCGCAGACTGGGGCTGCCACCGAGTGAGACGACCAGCATTGCAGATTCCTTTAAGCGTTACCGGCGATTCGCGGGCTGCGATCTCGCTTCATTGGGAGTGACCTTACCAGTTGATTTATATATCCATAAATCATATTTATTCATTTGGTTATGCATTTAAGAGATATGCCGTTGAGCCGAATTCAGGCGAAAAAAAAGGCCGTCGAAACGGCCGGAATTTCCCTGCGTTGTGATTCTGGAATATCGGTTGCCTGGGCTGGCGCCTTCGCGAGCAGGCTCGCTCCCACATTGGAATGCGATCACCTGTGGGAGCGAGCCTGCTCGCGAAAGCGGCGGTGACTACACCGCAAATCTTATTTGTTCGGTTGCGGCGTCAGGCGCAGGTACGGCTTCACCGCACGATAGCCTTTCGGGAAGCGCTGCCTGATTTCTTCCTCATCCTTGAGCGACGGCACGATCACCACCTCTTCACCGTCCTGCCAATTGGCTGGCGTGGCCACTTTGTAGTTGTCGGTGAGTTGCAGCGAATCGATCACCCGCAGGATCTCGTGGAAATTGCGCCCGGTGCTCGCCGGGTAGGTGATGGTCAGGCGGATCTTCTTGTTCGGGTCGATGACAAACAGCGAACGCACGGTCAGGGTGTCATTGGCGTTCGGGTGGATCAGGTCGTACAGATCGGAAACCTTGCGATCGGCATCGGCCAGGATCGGAAAGTTGACGACGGTGTTCTGGGTTTCGTTGATGTCTTCGATCCACTTGTGGTGCGAGTCCACCGGGTCCACCGACAGCGCAATGGCCTTGACACCGCGCTGGCTGAACTCATCCTTGAGCTTGGCGGTGAAGCCCAGCTCGGTGGTGCACACCGGGGTAAAATCCGCCGGGTGGGAAAACAGCACGCCCCAGCTATCGCCCAGCCATTCGTGGAAACGAATCTTGCCGGCGCTGGAGTCTTGTTCGAAATCGGGGGCGATGTCGCCGAGTCTGAGGCTCATGGTGCTGCTCCTGATGAGGGTTGGGAGACAACAACTGTAGCTCGGGATGGATCAGCGTGAAAAAGAATAAATAAATAGATATTTAGATCATTAATGAATATTAAACATCTGTTCATTGGACACCGGTCGGCATCGCGACGAACATCGGTCGCAAGGTTCGAGAAGGCCTTGAGTTGCAGCAAAGAGGGAATCGAGAAGGGCTTACGGGGGTGAGCCTGACTCGAAACACAAAAGCCCCGTCCGGCGCGATGCCGGACGGGGCTTTTTTTGTTTCAGTTACTTGAGCGCGCTATTACAGCAGCGGGATCGAGTAGCTGAGGATCAGGCGGTTTTCGTCCTGGTCGCGTTGACCGGCGATGTCGGTACGCCACGAAGCGTTTTTCCACATTACGCCAACGTTCTTCAACGGGCCTTCCGGAACAACGTACGCCACGGTCAAATCACGTTCCCACTCGGAAGCGCCATTGGAGGTCTGGACGCGACGAGCGTTATAGGTGTCAACATTATCGCCACGCAGGTACACCATGCCAGCAGTCAGACCAGGCACGCCAACCTTGGCGAAGTCATAGGAGTAGCGTGCTTGCCAGGTACGTTCACCGGCACGGTTGAACTTCTGGATCTGCATGTCGGTGATGGTGTAGTTCGAAGAACCGTCACCCTGGTTCAGCCAAGGGAAGTCGCTGCTGCCATTGCTCACCTGATAGCCGCCACCAAAAGTGTGACCGGCAACGGTGTACAGGAACAGGCCGCTGTACAGGTTGTTGTCTACTTTGCCTTTGCCGTTTGCCGCGTGGCTGTAAGCGCCAGAGCTGAAGTACGCTGGGTCGTGGCCATTTGCGCCGTCGTCGGAACTGTTGAAATAACGGAAGTCAGACTTCAGCACGCCTGGACCGATAGACCAGTTGTGAACCAGCCCAAGGAAGTGTTGTTTGTAAAACTCTTCCAGGTTGCCGTAGTAGTACTGCGCAGTCAGGTCTTTGGTGATCTTGTAATCACCACCCGCGTAAATGAATTTGTTGCTATCGCGGAAGTTCGGACCACGCGAGTTGGCACCGCCAATGCTCAGCTGTTCATTGTTGCTGGAGTTACGGCCTTTGACGTGCTCGATCTGACCACCAACCAGAGTCAGGTCCTTGATCTCGCCGGACGTGATCTGGCCGCCCTGCCAGGTTTGTGGCAGCAGACGACCGTCGTTGGTGACGATTACCGGCAGTTTCGGCTGCAGAGTACCGAGCTTCAATTCAGTCTGGGAGATCTTGGCTTTGGCAGTCAGACCCAGGCTGGAGAAGTTGTCTACGGCTTTGCCGTTGGACTCGCTCGGGAACACGGTGCCGCCGTAAGCGGTGCCGCTGTTGCCGTTCGTGCCGCCACCCGAATCCAGACGAATGCCCAGCAGGCCGATGGCGTCGAGACCGAAACCTACGGTGCCTTGGGTGTAACCGGAGATGAAACGCAGATCGAAGCCTTGGCCCCACTCTTCGTTCTTGTTGGCACCCGTGCCATTACGGTTATCAGTGTTGATGTAGAAGTTGCGCAGACCCAGAGTAGCCTTGCTGTCTTCGATGAAACCGGCGGCGCCTGCCTGCTGCGCCATAACCCCAACGGCCACGGCCAGGGCCAAGGTGGACTTGTTCATGTATCGCTCCTCTCGTTTCTAATTCTTGTGTTCCTGGTTCGGGGTCGATTTGCCCTGAATCCTAAGATGCGCGATTAGCGCCAGACCGTGACTGACAAGTCAATCGTAACCTTGTGTGTCTACGACCATCGTCTAATCGCAAGTGATTTGGTCCCTGCAGAGTAATGACGTCCTGATAAACCGAAAAAGAATTTATTCATTCCTTTTCATACCATTCGGATATATGGCCCATTAATGGCCATCTGCACCGGGAGACAGCGTATCGGCGCCTAAGCTCATTCCTAAATGGTATTTGTTGCCCTTTTTTTAGATCGTTTAGCTTTGGCGTTCTCCCAACACGTCAAATCCCATCGAAAAGGCGACGCATCATGGCGAAACGCGCACTATCAAGTCAATTTGTTACAGTTTGTGTATCGGCGCTGATTTCTTTTTCAACACAAGCCGCCGGTCTGACGGTGGGTTATCAGACCGGTATCGATCCGAGCAAGGTGCCCCAGGCTGACGGCGTCTATGAGAAAACCATTGGCGAGAACATCGACTGGCGCCGCTTCAACAGCGGCCCGGAAGTTGTGACAGCCATTGCTTCCGGCGATGTGCAGATTGGCAATCTCGGCTCCAGCCCCTTGGCTGCGGCGGCCTCGCGCAATCTGCCGATCGTGGCGTTCATCGTCTCGGCGCAGATCAATGCCGCTGAGGCTTTGGTGGTGCGCAACGGCAGCGGCATCGACAAGCCGCAGGACCTGATCGGCAAGACCATCGCCACGCCGTTCGTGTCCACATCCCACTACAGTCTGCTCGGCGCACTGAAGCACTGGGGCCTGAACACGTCGCAAGTCAAAGTGGTAAACCTGCAACCCGCTGAGATCGCTGCGGCATGGAAGCGTGGCGACATTGACGGGGCGTTTGTCTGGTCACCAGCGCTGGGTGAGATCCGCAAGACCGGCAAGACCCTGACCGACGCCGCGCAGGTCGGCCAGTGGGGCGCGCCGACTTTCGAGGTGTGGGTCGCGCGTAAGGATTTTGCCGAGCAGCATCCCGACGTGGTGGCAAAATTCGCCAAGGTCACGCTGGATTCGTTCGCTGATTACGCGGCGCATAAAGACAGCTGGACGGCCGACTCGGTGCCGGTACAGAAAATCGCCAAACTGACCGGTGCCAATGCCGCCGATGTGCCGGAATTGCTCGCCGGTTCTACCTTCCCCGACGCCAAGGCGCAGCAAACCACGGCGCTGCTGGAGGGTGGTACGGCGAAGGCAATTGCCGAAACGGCAAAATTTTTGAAGGAACAGGGCAAGGTCGAGACGGTGCTGCCGGATTACTCGCCGTACGTCAGCGCCAAATTTGTAGCTCAATAAAAAGCTTCGCGAGCAGGCTCGCTCCCACATTGGAATACATTCCCCTGTGGGAGCGAGCCTGCTCGCGAATAGAGCGACACGGTTTTACAAAGTCTTTTCGAAGATTTTCGAGTTGCGCTGGTAGTTGTACAGCGAAGCCCGCGCCGCTGGCAGGCGTTCGACGCTGCTCGGCTCGAAGCCGCGCTCGCGGAACCAGTGCGCCGTGCGTGTGGTAAGCACGAACAACGTCTTCAAACCCTGCGCCCGCGCCCGCGTCTCGATACGTTCGAGCAATTCATCGCCGCGACCACCGTGGCGGTATTCCGGGTTCACCGCCAGACACGCCAGTTCGCCGGCGTCGGAATCGGCAATCTGATACAGCGCCGCACAAGCGATGATCATGCCTTCGCGCTCAACCACACTGAACTGTTCGATCTCGCGCTCCAGCACTTCACGCGAGCGGCGCACCAGAATCCCCTGCTCTTCCAGCGGGCTGATCAAGTCGAGCAAACCACCGACGTCCTCAATCGCCGCCTCGCGCACGAGTTCGAATTGCTCCTGCGCCACCAACGTACCGCCACCGTCACGGGTGAACAGCTCGGTCAACAGCGCGCCGTCTTCGGCGTAACTGACGATGTGGCTACGCGCAACGCCACCACGGCAGGCTTCAGCGGCGGCATCGAGCAACTCCGCCTGATAATTGCTCATGCCCAGACGCTGCAAATGCGCCGGCACCTGTTGCGGACGCAGCTCGCGCACCAGTTTGCCGTTTTCGTCGATCAGGCCCAGCTCGGCACCGAACAGCAGCAGTTTATCGGCGCCCAGGTCAATGGCTGCACGCGTGGCGACGTCTTCGCAGGCCAGGTTGAAGATCTCACCGGTCGGCGAATAGCCCAGCGGCGACAGCAATACGATCGAACGCTCATCAAGCAGGCGGTTGATACCCTTGCGATCGACCCGACGCACTTCGCCGGTGTGGTGATAGTCGACACCTTCAAGCACGCCGATCGGCCGCGCCGTGACGAGGTTGCCGCTGGCCACGCGCAGTCGCGAGCCCTGCATTGGCGACGAAGCCATGTCCATCGACAGGCGGGCTTCGATGGCGATGCGCAACTGGCCGACCGCATCAATCACGCATTCCAGAGTGGCGGCATCGGTGATGCGCATGCCGTGATGGTAATGCGGGGTCAGGCCGCGTGCGGCGAGGCGCGTTTCAATCTGCGGGCGCGAACCGTGCACCAGCACCAGGCGCACGCCAAGGCTGTGCAGCAAGACCAGGTCGTGGACGATGTTGCCGAAATTCGGATGCTCGACGCCGTCGCCGGGCAGCATGACGACGAAGGTGCAATCGCGGTGAGCATTGATATAAGGAGAAGCGTGGCGAAGCCAATTGACGTATTCGGGCATGAACCTGGGCCTGTAATAAATAGCAGCCGATAAAAAGGGGCGAAACGAAAAACGCACAGCGGGCTGATGGTTATCGTCGGAACAGGCTTGGCGACACGCGCGCTCTCCTCATGAATACGGGTTGGGGTGCAGGCAATTTACCGAATTGATGCAAGACATTTAACCCTGTGGGAGCAAGCCCGCTCCCACAGGGGACATCAGGGTTTGTCCGGGCTCAGGCAGTAATGTTCAATCAACTGCCGAATCAGATGCACGGTAGGCTGCAAACGTGACATTTCAAGGTATTCGCCAGGCTGATGCGCACAAGCGATATCGCCCGGGCCGAGCACGATGGTTTCGCAACCAAGGCGCTGAAGATAAGGCGCTTCGGTGCCGAACGCCACTGCTTCGGCACGATGACCGGTGAGCTTTTCGGCAATGCGCACCAGTTCGGCGTCTTGCGCCTGCTCGAACGGCGGCACCTCCGGGAACAACGGCTTGTAGTCGATCTTCACTTTATGCCGTTCGGCCACTGGATTGAGCTTGCGCAGGATTTCCGCGCGCAGCACGCTCGGGTCCATGCCCGGCAGCGGGCGCAAGTCGAACTCCAGCGAGCACTGGCCACAGATGCGGTTGGGGTTATCGCCGCCATGGATGCAGCCGAAGTTCATGGTCGGCTGCGGCACGCTGAATTGCGCGTTATTGAACTCACGCTGCCACAACAGGCGCAAACCGCGCAGTTCGCCGATCGCATCGTGCATGGCTTCGAGCGCACTGTGGCCCAGACGCGGGTCCGAGGAATGGCCGCTCTGCCCAAGGATGTCGATGCGCTCCATCATGATGCCTTTGTGCATGCGGATCGGTTTGAGCCCGGTGGGCTCGCCGATCACCGCGGCGCGGCCCAGCGGTTGCCCGGCTTCGGCCAGTGCGCGGGCACCGGACATCGAGCTTTCTTCGTCGCAAGTGGCGAGGATCAGCAGCGGTTGCTTGAATGGCTGATGGAGCAGCGGTTGCACGGCTTCGATGACCAGCGCAAAGAAGCCCTTCATGTCGCAACTGCCCAGACCGACCCAGCGACCGTCGACTTCAGTGAGCTTCAGCGGGTCGGTCTGCCACAAAGCATCGTCATACGGCACCGTGTCGCTGTGCCCGGCCAGCACCAGCCCGCCGGGGCCGCTGCCGAAACTGGCGAGCAGATTGAATTTGCCGGGGCTGACCTGGCGGATATCGCAGTTGAAACCCAGCTCGCCCAGCCACCCGGCGAGCAGATCGATCACCGCCCGATTGGACTGGTCGAGGCTCGGTTGGGTACAGCTGACCGATGGCGTGGCAATCAGCGCCGCGAACTGGTCTTGCATGGACGGCAAAGGCATCGCTGACTCCAACTCCCGATTTGAGGTCCATCATAGAACCATCCGGCGCTCGGAATAAACCGCCGCAGGGCGTAGGAAGTTTGAGTCCTGTACACTGCACGGCCTTGGCAGCCACACATTCCCCCGGCTGCGCTCCCGATCCTGGATTTTCCGGCCATGCAAAAAGAAACCGAAATCAAACTCCGCGTCAGCCGCGAAACCCTCGCCGCCCTGCGCGAGCACCCGCTCCTGAAAAAACGCAACAAAAGTGGCTGGGAACGCCGTGAGTTGATGAACCAGTACTTCGACACTCCCGAGCGCGACCTGGCCCAGGCCAAAGTTGCCCTGCGCCTGCGCAAGGACGGTGACGAAGTGATTCAGACCCTCAAGACCCGTGGCCACAGCGTCGCCGGTTTGTCCGAGCGAAACGAGTACGACTGGAAACTTGCCAAAGCCAAACTCGACGTGAAGAAACTCGACGGCGAATGCTGGCCCGAGTCGCTGGCCGAGCTGGACAAGAAAACCCTCAAGCCGATCTTCACCACCGATTTCGTCCGCGAGCGCGCCGAAATCGCCTGGGGCCGTGGCAAGACCAAAGTGGTCATCGAAGCCGCGCTGGATCTGGGTCACGTCGTGGTCGGCAAGCAGAAAGAAGAAATCTGCGAGCTGGAACTGGAACTGCGCGAAGGCGAGCCGGCCGCGCTGCTGGAGCTGGCCGCTGAACTGGCCGAAACCCTGGCGTTGATGCCGTGTGACATCAGCAAGGCCGAGCGCGGTTATCGTCTGCACGACGCCAACAGCTACTCGCTGAGCCTGCCGGCGCCAGAGCTGACGCCGGAAACCCAACTGGACGATGCCTTCGCCGCGCTGAGCTGGCACTTGCTCGGCAGCAGCCAACGGCTGGCCGAACAGTATCGCTTCAACGGCCACTGGCGCCTGCTGCTGGACTGGGTCGAGAACCTTGCCGAAATGCGCGCCCTGCTCAGCAGCCTCGGCCAGGCGGCGCCGCGTCAGTCGACTCATGATTTGCGCGTGGCCCTTGATGCCTTGCTGGAAGACTGGCGCCCGCTGGTGCAGGTCGGCATCGAAGACGAAGACGTGCGCAAAGCCGCGCCGGAGCAGTTCCTCGAAGAGCTCGAAGACCCGCGCTGGGGGCAGTTCTCACTGAACGCTTCGCGCTGGTTGCTGGCCCGCACCTGGACCGTCGACCGTAACGTGCGCGGCAACCGCCAGGGTGGCGCGCAGTTGCACAGCTGGTTGCCGCGCCTGCTGGGCGAAGAAGCCACCGCCCTGCAGTTGCAGCGTTATCAGCAGCAGCCGGAAGATCTGGCTGAGCAACTGCCGCGTATCGAGCGTATTCAGGTCTGGCTGCACCATGCGCGCAATGTGCTGGACATCCCGGAAATGGATCGGCTGTACGGCGAACTGAACAAGCTGGCGCAATTGGCCAACGAGCCGACCATCACCGACGAACTGCTCGATGCGCGCAAGCAGCAGGCGATTGCGGTGTACCAGAACCGCGCGTGGAAAATGCTCCTGCGCATGTGATCCCCTGTGGCGAGGGGATTCATCCCCCGCTGGGTCGCGAAGCGGCCCCGCACTTAAAAAAGCGGGGACTGCTGCGCAGTCCATCGGGGATAAATCCCCTCGCCACACAGGCCATCCGCGCTACACCGGCAAACTCGTCGTGGACTTGATCTCCGACAGCGCCACAATCGAGTTCACTTCCTGGATCCCCGGCACCAGCGACAGTTTTTCGAAGAAGAAGCGCTCATACGCCTCGATGTCCGCCGCGACAATGCGCAACAGAAAATCCACCGCGCCCATCAGCACATAACACTCCAGTACTTCCGGAAAACCGCGGATCGCCTCGGTGAATTCGGTGAAGTTGGATCGGCCGTGGGCGTTGAGTTTGATCTCGGCGAAAATCTGCGTATTCAGGCCGATCTTCTTGCGATCAAGCAACGTCACCTGACCGCGAATGATGCCCTCCTCTTTCATACGCTGAATTCGCCGCCAGCACGGCGACTGCGACAGGCCGACCTGTTCGGCGATTTGCGCGCTCGACAACGACGCGTCCTCTTGCAGCAGGGCCAGGATCCTGCGGTCATAACTGTCCAGCTCAGTCTGCATAAAAAAACCCCTGAAAAGTCATTCTGTCGAATTGACCAAGTCGATAATTCGCCGATAGCGCCGATCATAGCCAAGAAATACCCCGCACCGAATGTAAAAATTCCTCCAGTGATTTTGGAGACTCGCCATGCCGCACCTTGAAGCCGTGAACAGCACACCGACTCGCGCCGATGTCTGGAATATCAATAACGCCCACTGCCTGGCGCAGTACCGGATTCTCGCCGAGGCCGAGCCGGATCTGCTGGTGCGGGTGCTGAATCTGTTTGCGCTGCAATGCCTGACGCCGGAGCAGGTGAGCGTGCAGCGGCGCGATGATCTGCTGTCGATCGACCTGATCATGAGCGGCCTGAGCTGGCACCGCGCGCAAGTGATCGCGGAAAAACTTCGTAACCTGATCAGCGTCTGCTCGGTGGATCTGCACAACGCCGACGCGGCGTGGGATGCGCCAGCGCAGGCCGCCGGCTGACAAATCCGGCAACGGCTTCGTCGGGTAGTGGCCCAACGGTCAGCAGGGCCACGACTATCCTTTTGTGCATGACGCTCAAAAAGGAAAGCCGCATGTCCGTTCAATTTGTCACTCAGGACCGCTGGCTAGACCTCAACGAGGTATTACGTGAACTGGTCGCCCAAGGCTTCATTTGCCAGGACTCGGCGGAACAGGCGCTCAATGCCCGCCGTCGCCACGCTGCGCACGGCCAGATGCATCCACTGGAATTCATCGCCAGTCAGCAGCTCGACGACCTCAGCCGCCCGGGCAAGCACCTCGACCTCGAGAGCCTGACCCTGTGGCTGGCACAACAGGCCGGCCAGCCGTACTTGCGCATCGACCCGTTGAAAATCAACGTCGCGGCGATCACGCCGCTGATGTCGTATGCCTTCGCCCAGCGCCACCGGATTCTCGCCGTCGCCGTAGATCGCGATTCGGTGACCGTGGCCAGCGCCCAGCCTTATGTCAACGGTTGGGAGGCCGATCTGACCCACGTGCTGAAGCTGCCGATCAAACGGGTCGTGGCCAACCCGGTGGATATCCAGCGTTTCAGTGTCGAGTTCTTTCGTCTGGCCAAATCGGTCAGCGGCGCCAGCAATGCCGATGCTCAGGGCAGCAACCTCGGCAACTTCGAACAGTTGCTCAACCTCGGCGCCAGTGATCAGGAGCCGGACGCCAACGACGCGCACATCGTCAACATCGTTGACTGGCTGTTCCAGTACGCCTTCCAGCAGCGCGCCAGCGATATCCACATCGAACCGCGCCGCGAGCATGGCACCGTGCGCTTTCGCATCGACGGCGTGTTGCACAACGTTTACCAATTTCCGCCGCAGGTGACCATGGCAATCGTCAGCCGCCTGAAGAGCCTCGGCCGCATGAATGTCGCGGAAAAGCGCAAACCCCAGGACGGCCGGGTCAAGACCAAGACCCCGGATGGCGGCGAAGTCGAGCTGCGGCTATCAACATTGCCAACGGCATTCGGCGAAAAAATGGTCATGCGGATTTTCGACCCCGAAGTGCTACTGAAGAACTTCGACCAACTAGGCTTCAGCGCCGATGACCTGCGCCGCTGGCAGGACATGACCCGCCAGCCCAACGGCATCATTCTGGTCACCGGGCCAACCGGTTCGGGCAAGACCACCACGCTGTACACCACGCTGAAAAAACTGGCGACGCCGGAGGTCAACCTCTGCACCATCGAAGACCCGATCGAGATGGTCGAGCCGGCCTTCAACCAGATGCAGGTGCAACACAACATCGACCTGAGCTTCGCCGCGGGGGTACGTGCGCTGATGCGACAGGATCCGGACATCATCATGATCGGCGAGATCCGCGACCTCGAAACCGCTGAAATGGCGATTCAGGCCGCGTTGACCGGGCACCTGGTGCTGTCGACCCTGCACACCAACGATGCACCGAGCGCCATCAGCCGCCTCCTCGAACTCGGCGTGCCGCATTACTTGATCAAGGCCACCGTGCTTGGGGTCATGGCCCAACGGCTGGTGCGTACCTTGTGCCCGCACTGCAAGGCGCCGCTGACGCTTGAGGACGAAGACTGGCAAACGCTGACCCGGCCCTGGCAGGCGCCGCTGCCGAGCAATGCGCAGCGGGCGATCGGTTGCCTGGAGTGCCGCGATACCGGTTATCGCGGACGCGCCGGGGTCTACGAAATCATGCAATTGAGCGACAGCCTCAAGGCCTTTATCACCCCGGACACCGACCTCACGGCAATCCGCCGCCAGGCCTTCAAGGAAGGCATGCGCAGTCTGCGCCTGTCCGGCGCGCAGAAAGTCGCGGCAGGGCTGACCACGGTAGAAGAAGTGCTGCGGGTGACGCCGCAAAGTGAGTTGAAATAAGTCGGCACGGAACTGGATCGGGGGTTGGCAATCCAACGCCGTAGTTAATCCCCCAGGAGTCATCTCATCATGCGTCTCAAAGTTGCTGTCGCCACCCTGGCCCTGCTCTCGCTTCCCGTTGGTTCGGCCATGGCTGACAGCTTTTGGCGTAACGTCATTTCTTCCGGTGCCACCACCGGCTCGACTTACCTGACCTTCAAGGATCACAAACTGATCGTCGCCGCTCAGGATGACGCCGGCAGTTTCGTTGCCAGTGACGGCGGCATTCGCGGCCCGTATCTGGAAGCGGCGATGCAGAAAGTCCGCGCCGACAACCCGGGCCTGCAGGCTACGGACATGGAACTGGCGAATGCGATTCTGGCGAAAAACGCCGTGGCGTCCGAATAATTCGGTCGCAAACAAAAATGCCGCTCGATTGCAGACTGTGTGAAAACCTAGCATTCTGCTGGCCGGTTAAAGAAAATGCCCGTATCGCAAGATACGGGCATTTTTCTT